>JAFLED010000380.1 GCA_017302045.1 Spirochaetota bacterium | reverse complement strand
GAGGCCGCGAGCGCCGCCGCGGTAAAAGTGAGTCCCTGCCGCAGGATATCCTGCTTTACGACCGCCTCAAACGGCAGATCAGGAAACTCATTTTGCCAGAGTTTTAACAGTGTCTGCGCTTGGTATGCGTCGCGCACGGCGATCATGCGTCAAAGTATAGCTTCTTCTTGTCCGGTCGTCTCAAAACTATATCTTATCACATGAAGAAATTCGCGCTCTTCGTGCTGGTATATACCCTTGCTGTTATTCTGTTCGGCGCCTATGTGCGTATTTCGGGTTCGGGGGCCGGCTGCGGTGAACACTGGCCCAGCTGCGAAGGCGAAGTCATGCCTTCAGATCTGTTCAAAAACCACGCAAAAACTATCGAATTCACGCATCGCACAACGAGTGGCCTTTCGGGAGTCTTTGTTGTCATACTCGCCATCGGGGCTTATGTGGCTAAGGCCAGCCCCGCGGCAAAACGCTGGGCGCTGATTTCTCTCATACTGATTGTCAGCGAAGGGTTACTCGGCGCTTCGCTGGTGCTCTTCAAATGGGTGGGGCTCGACGCCTCGCGCGGCCGCGCGATCATGATGCCGCTGCATCTCGGGAACACATACCTGCTGCTCACAGCGCTGGCGCAGGCGATGCGCGCTTTTTATAACCCCAACGCGGTTTATGGCTTTGTCGGCAACCGTGCGGTGAAGATCGGCGCCGCTCTGCTCTTCGTGACAGGCATGTTCGGCGCACTGGCGGCCTTGGGGGATACGCTTTTCCCCGGTACGCGCGGTCTTGTGACCGAAGGCCACACCTACTTGAAGCTACGCAATATTCATCCCTTTCTGGCGGTGTTGACGATCGGTCATATTCTGTCAGTGGCGGTGCGCCGCAGGGATGACTTTCGTCTCAAAATTTTCGGTCGTTATGCAATCTGCGACGTGATTTTGTTTCTCACGGCGTTACAGGGTATCATCGGCGTGATGAACATTTTTCTCAGCGCGCCGGCGTATATGCAGATCATTCACCTTCTCGGTTCTGATATTCTCTGGGTGTTCTATGGGTTCTGGCTCATCGAAGAAAAATGAAAATACCCTACGATAAACCCTTCGGCGTTTTTCTGTCTTACCTGCGGGATGCCTATCCCAAAGCAGAATATCCCGAGGCGTTTATTCCGCTCGTGGCGCATAAGGCGACGGCAGGGCATGTACTGGAAAAATATTTTCCAGAGCTCATGCCCGAGTTCTTAAAACGTAACGGCGAATTCGTTTACGCGATCTCAGAGCCGGGCTGGCAGAATTCGCCGCTCAACATGAAGAGCGAATTGCGCAAGCAACCAGACGGCTCGTATGAACTCTATGCCAACAAGGCTTTTGTGCTCGACGGCGACCTGGGTATCTTCGTCGCCAAAGCGGAACGCGAGTTTGCGCTCGTGATGGTCGACACCGATTATTACCGCAGTTTTCGCGTTCCGCTCGAAATGCCTGAAGCTACCTACCGAGTGGCGGCCGATCGTTATGTCACGCACTACCGTACCGAATTCACCGCGAACCTGGGTTCGGCGCTGTTTCAGACTATTTCGAAGCGCGAGGTTCTGCTCTTGTCGCGTACGATTGTGTTTCGCGAACAGATCGCTTATGCGGTTCTTGCCGCGGCCGAAGCGGCAAAGACCGCAGACATGAGTGCTATCGAATCGCGCGTCGATTTACTCTGCAGCCGTGCCAAAGAAGAGCCGGGACAAGACGATATCGCCGTGGCGCGCGAAATACTCTCCGCCGCGATCGTGCGCATTCTCGCAGCGCCGCAGGCACACGGTTTCTGGAAATGGCTGGCTAAGTTTGTTAAACCGGCGCAAGGGCCGTCTTGAGAATTCAGGCCGAACGGGTTTTGAGACTAAACGAGTCGAAGAACTCCATGTCCGTATCAGACAAGCGGTCTTTGCTGAGGCCCATCTGGTTAAAATAGCCGCCTAAAATACCAAGGTGAATCTTTTCCTCGTCGTCGCTGTTCCGCAGGCCCTTTTCCTTCGCTGAACTTTCTGTGTATTGCGCCATGACGCTGTCGACGAAGGCCTGCGATTTTCCGGCGAAGATGAGGCATGCGGCGATGAAATCAAATGTCACCGTCTCGCAGATCTTTTCGAATTCGGCTTCGCTTTTTTCCCAGTGGTCTGAGGCGATTTCCGCAGCAAAAAAATCGCCCCAGGTCGTGACATCCGGGGCAACGCCGAAACGCCCGACAATACCATCGAGTTCGGCTTTTTCCATGTAAGGGCGGCTCGCGAGACGCTCAGCCGTCGTCGCCACGCCGACCAGATTGCGCAATTTCCGCGGGGATAGTTTTTTCTGGAGGATAAAGCTCTCAAGAGCACGCCGGACAGCAGGCTGCATAGCCGATTATCGGTTTTTTCTGAAATTCAATGACGTATTTTTATGACGACTAAGATTCAAGTTCTAAATGCAACGTTCTGTCCTTCGCTGACCTAAGCCGCATTTTCCGGTAGTTTGGGCGTTTGCGCCAACTACCGGAGAATTGCATGCGTCCGAAATTTCGCCATCTTA
>JAFLED010000038.1 GCA_017302045.1 Spirochaetota bacterium | reverse complement strand
AACCAGTGGAATCCGCAGCGCGACTTTCTTGCCAAAAGCGAAGACGGTTATTTCGAACTGCGCAAGGTAATTCCGCCGGGTGAATACACGTTTCTCTATCGTGTCGACGGCAAGCTCAGGCAGACCGTGGCGACGAAAAAAAGCCGCATTCACCCTGTCTATGGGCGCGTGAATTATCTGGTGGTGAAATAGCTTTCTCATCCTAAACTTTGTTGACCGCGCGCCTTTCTGGCTTGAAGTTACGTGAAGAGTGCTTATCTTAAGAGGAATCAAATATGGTATGCTCGCCGCCTGCGTGCTCTTTGTACCATTAGGTTTCGCCGCAAAAACTGAAAAGCCAGGGAATCTGGCTCGAGTTGCTATTCTCGAATTTAAAGACAACACGGGGCAAGCCTCTTATGGTTGGGTTAAAAAATCGCTGCCCGATGCGATCAACGATTCGATGAAGACCCACTTTGAATTTCTGCGGGCCGATGCCGCCGAAGCCGATAAAAGCGGCGATAAACTGCTCGGTACTGCGAAAGAATATTCTTCGGAACTGGTGGCCCAGATGGCCAAACAGTATAATTTTGACATTGTCATTTTCGGCGACTTCAGCTATGATTCGGCGAAAAAACTCGCGAGAATTTCTGCGAGCGTCTATCACACGCAAGGGGGGCGGATTATCGGTTCCGTCACGGAGCAGACAAAACTGAATAACGACGTATTCAATAAAATTGAAGTTATCAGCAAAAAGATCGTTGAAAATATCTACCGTTTTAGCCTCGACCTGAACGAGGGTGAAGCGGCGAAACGCGGGGACGAAAATATTCGTCTTTTGGTGCTGGTGCCTACATGGACGAACGATTCTGAAAAGAAAAAGGCAGTCGCCGAGCTCGATATTCAGAAAACCGAACTCAAAAAGAAATACCAGGCGGAGTTTTTGACGATTTTTGAGTTTTTCAGAAAAAAGAATACTCCGCCTCCCGAGCAGAAATCGATAGAGACTCTCGCCAAAGCCCGAAACGACACGGCGATTGCAGACTGGCTGAAAGGGCAAAAGGTGACGAATGCCATGATTGTTTTCGTCAGCGAAAATAGGGTCAGCCTCAGACCCGTGATTGATGGTTCCGCAAAGTCTGTTGTGAGTTATGCGACGAATGCACCTGTGGCCGAAAAAGCGAAATCGATCGATGCGGCGGTGACATCGAGCGGCATGAGAGATAACCTGGAGAAAACCGCATTAACAGCCAAACCGGGTATCCAGAATCGCCTGTCGATTGCGGGTGCCGGGCTCTATCTGAAACCGTATGGCACCGGCGACTACCCGGTATCCTCTGGTTTCGGATTTGAGTTTCAAGCGCAATACCGCCTTATTAATCTTTGGCTTTTTCAGCTGGGTGTTTCGGGTATTGTTCAGGGAATTTCGCAAAAGAACACGCGCGCCGATGGCGATCCGGATTTTTTCACTGCAGCAATACGGAGCTCTGGCCGGGCCTGTAATTATTGTGCCCTTTCCGCTCTATCGTTCCCTTGAATTTCATCTCGGCCTCTTGGTTGGGAGTGCTTACACCGCGCTGGATAAATATAAATACACCGACACGACGGTCACGCAAAAGGGGATCAATGCCGCTGCCGCAGCGCAGGCAGAGATACGCATTCACTTTTTTCGTGCGTTTTTTGTGGGAGCAGGGGCGACTTATCAGCGAGTATTCTTTCCCGGTTCCGATATGCAATTCATAACCGCTCTCTTCAGGGCTGGGGTGAGGTTCTAGATGCGAAATCGTCTGATAATCTTTGCGGTGATGTGTTTCGTGCGATGCGGCACAGCTGGCATTTACGACGAAGCACTGACAGATTATTCTCGCATCGTGCGTGCCGGCCTTAACGAGTGGTATCCTCTCAACGGAAACCTTTCCTCCAGAATCGGAGACGCGGGCGGAACTGCGACGGCGGGATATGTTACGGGAATGAACCGCGCGAATGAAAACGGTAAAACTATTTGTACGACAGCATCGCGCTTTGATTTCGGGTCGGCAAACTTTGGTGCCAACCCTTTTACGATCAGTGCCTGGATTAAATTAAACACCGTACCCGGGAGCCTAAACAGCATATTACAGAAAGGAACTACTTCGACTTTCTGGATCGGTTTTAAGATTGAACAGAATGGCGCTACGGCTTTGCCATTAACTTTTGGAAACGGTGCCGGTGGTGTGAATCTCACATCGAGCGGCGTTGCCGCAGGCATATGGTATTATTTCGCATTTTCTTACGGTAACGGAACGGGAACCTATTATGTCGGAACTTACGGCAGTAATCTGGCGGTAGCAGGCTCCAGCGCGGGTAATTATACGCAGAGCGGTACGCTGCAGATTTTTACCGGCGTGCTCGATGCATGCGCCGACGATTTACTCCATTATAACCGGGTTCTCAGCTTCGACGAATTAAACCAGAATTTCAAGTCTCTTGAATAGCGGCGTCAATTTCGGCGCGCAATTTTATACGCCGCCATCAGCCGGTCGGGATAATCGGAGATAATGCCGTCGACGCCATCGCGCAGCAGTTTCACCATCTCGTCTTTATCGTTCACGGTCCACGGTATGACCGCAAGGTTTTGCGTATGTGCCGCATGAATAAAATCGGGATTTGCATAAAGTTTGTACGGTGAAATAATATCGGCCCTCGCTTCGACCGCCGCCGCGATGATTGCGCCGCGCGGGCCTTCGCCGATGCCCATATACATTCTAAAGCCCTGCCAGTAGGTCGGTTCAAAGAGCGCCGAGGTCTTGATCTCGCGATCGCGATCTTTGAGCAGCGGCAAAATACGAATTTCAAAAGACTGCAATGTCGAACGCCGCGCCATTCCGGCTTTTTTCACTTTGCCCGTGAGAGTGTCGGCGAAGATCCTCAGCTCGTCGTCGGTGGGATTTCCCTTTTTCGGAAATTTGGCTTCGATGTTGAAAGTAATCCGCTCTTTGGCAATGTCGTTTTTTTCGGTTTCGCGCATCTTGGCGAAAAACTCGTCGAGCGTGATGAGTCGTGTACCCGGAACTTTCTTTTGTTCGGGAAATTTTTCGTTACCCGCAGAGCCGCAGTCGAGCTTTTTGAGTTCGGCGACTTTGAGCGTTCGTATCGGCGTTGCCGCGATCGGCGAGCCGTCGTCGTGGCGGCAGAGCGCGGGGTTCGTTTCTGTGTCGTGGTGCACGATCAGGTCGCCGTCGGCGGTGAGTACCGTGTCGAGTTCGAGCACGGTCATGCCGTGTTCAAGCGCGGCCGCGAAAGCGGGCCAGGTATTCTCTGGCATGAGGCCGCGTGCGCCGCGGTGGCCGTGTAGCTCGACCTCGCGGTAAATCGGCCGGTTTTGCACCGAGGTGCATCCCACCAGAACGATTAAGCCACCCCAAAAGCCGAGTCTTACATTCATGGGGAACCTTCGCCGGCCACGATGCGCCGCAAACGAAAATCCTTTGCCGCCTGACTAAAAGAGAGAAACTTTCCGAAATGAACGGCGCAGAGCTAAATCCCCCCCTTCGTGGATTGCCCTGGTGGCAGAAGGTCGAAAAGATCGCTGTCTATAGCTTCTTTCTGTCGGCCTTTTTCGGCGGCATGATATTGGGGTTTATCCATTTTCGTATTCATTCTAAGACCGGCGATCTCGACCGCCTTGCTTCGTTTCGCCCGACGATACCCACGCGCCTCTACGACCAAAAAGGCCGCCTGATCGCCGAGCTCTTTCGCCACCAGCGCAAGCTCGTTTCGCTCGAAGAAATACCGCGCCCTGTAATCGCCGCGTTTCTCGCGATCGAAGACTCGAACTTCTACGATCACTTCGGTATTGACTTCAAGGGTATCGCCCGTGCTACGTTCAAGAATCTGCGCGCGCGCCGCGTTGTAGCCGGCGGTTCGACGATCACGCAGCAGCTCGTGAAAGGTCTTTATACCGAAAGCGAACGCACGCTCTACCGTAAGGTCTACGAAGCCATACTGGCGCTGCAGGTCGAGAAAGCCTTCACCAAAGACGAAATTCTCGAAATGTATTTTAACCAAACCTACTTCGGTCACGGGGCTTATGGTATTTCTGCAGCCGCGCAATTTTATTTCGATAAGCCGGTGTCGAAGCTCAATTTTATGGAAGCGTCGATTCTCGCTGCGTTGCCCAAATCGCCACATAACTATTCTCCCTTTCGGGCGCCGCACGAGGCCTACAAAAAGAACAAGGCCTCGCTGAATCGCCTTGTTGAAGTCGGCTATATCACAAAGCAAGAGGCCGACACGCTCTATAAAACCTTCTGGCCGGTTTATTGGAAAAAAATTGTCACAACACCACCTTCGAAGACAATCTTCGGCGAAAAGGTAAACAACGCGCCATACTTCACAGAACATGTGCGGCAAGAACTCATCACACTCTATGGCGAAGACGCGGTTTATTCGAAAGGCCTGCAGGTTTATACTACGCTCGATCTCGAACAGCAAAAGGCCGCTGAAAAAGTGCTGCTGCCCGCGCTGACGAAACTCGACCCGGTGGCGCGCGCGCAGAATTCGCGTACCTCTTCGGGCATTCAGAAACAAAAGGTACTTGATCCCGCAACCGGCAAGATCGTCGAGAAAGCCTTCTCGACGCGTGAATATTCACTGCGCGGCGAGTTCCGCAGCGATTTTAAAGAAGAAGCTGCCGACGCGCTGCAACTGGTTTCACTCACGCTGCCCGCTACGAGCGTAAACGAAGTTTCGACCGATTTTATGTCGTCGAGCCGCGAACACCGCGGCGATTTGCACGTACAAGGTGCGCTGCTTGCGCTCGATCTGAAGACGGGCCGCTATAGCGCCATGATCGGTGGTCGTGAATATAAATCGTCTGATCAGTTTAATCGCGCCACAATGGCGCGGCGTCAGCCCGGTTCGGCGATGAAAGTTTTCGTCTATGGCGCTGCGCTCGAATCGCGGGGCATTCACTATGCGATGGGTTTCATCGATTCGCCGCTCGTCAATGTGACGCCGACGGGTAAGGTCTGGGCGCCGTCGAATTTCGACTCGGGTTTTTCGGGTTACGTGCTCGCGTTTCGCGCGCTCTCGGCGTCGATCAACCTCATTTCGGTACAGGTCTATGACCTTGTCGGGCCCGATGTCATTATTAACTACGCCAGCCGGCTGATGAAGGTGCCCGAGTCGCGCTTTCAGCCGAACCCCTCGCTCGCGCTGGGTACATCTGAGGTAACGCCAGCCGAGCTCTTGCTTGGTTACGCGATCATCGGCAACAAAGGCCAGGATATTATTCCGCATGCGATTATGTATATCGCCGACCGCGAGGGTAATGTCATTGCGCATCCCGAAAACGATGTGATTCAGGCGCTCAATTACAAACGCCGCACGGGACAGATTCAGATTATCGAAGAAGGCTCGACGTTTATTCTCCGTAAGATGATGGAAAATGTCGTCAATGCGGGAACTCCCACACAGGGTATTCGCGTCGATGGCGGCTACAAAGGCCCTGGCGCCGGTAAAACCGGGACGACGAACAGCTTCAACGACGTCTGGTTCAGCGGTTTCTCGACCGAAACCGCGGCGGTGGTCTGGTTTGGTATGGATAACGGCGATATGACGCTCGGCAAGGGTATTACCGGCGGTGCGCATGTCGCGCCCGTTTGGGGCGGGTTTATGGCCGAGATCGATAAAATCCGCGGCCGCGAAGCGCCGCCCTTCGACCAGACGATGCCCGCCTCGGTCAAAACCGGCGCCGTGTGTAAATTTACCGGCAAATGGATTAATCCTAAATGCGACACGAGCGATAACCTGACGGGTACCCTGATACCGCAACCGATAACGAAAAACGGTAAACGGCTCGGTGTCGGCGGCGAGGCCTGCGATTGCCACCACGCAGAATCGAAAAGTTTTCTCGACCTGTTGCAGGCAGATCACAATGTCCAGGACGAAGAAGTCGGCCGCAAGAATAAATACAAAAAATCCTAT
Source organism: Spirochaetota bacterium (assembly GCA_017302045.1). Classification (GTDB taxonomy): domain Bacteria; phylum Spirochaetota; class Leptospiria; order Turneriellales; family Turneriellaceae; genus Turneriella. Next base: position 14,628 of record JAFLED010000038.1, on the reverse strand, counting down.
GATATGATCGAAGGCGATAAGCTGCGCGAATTGGGCGGCGATCTGCCGGTTCCTGTTGAGCCCGCACCGTCAGCCACACCGGGCGCTGTCACACCGGGCGCTGCCACGCCGGGCACACCAGCGGCCGCTGCGGTTCCGCCGAAGCCGCGTTAATCCGCGGCTCTCATGTCTGCGCTGCAGTCTCTTTACCGCGCGGCCAAGCCGCTGCTCTTTCGTATCGACCCCGAGCGCGCGCATACGCTCACGAGCCTTGCGATGCGCGGTATTACTCCTTTTGTAAAAGATGCAGCGCTTTCACGCCGCGAGAGTTTTGAGCTTTTCGATCGAAAATTTTATTCGCGCATTGGGATAGCCGCCGGTTTCGATAAATTCTGCCATGCGCCGGGGTATATCCACAAGCTCGGTTTCGGGTTTATCGAGTCGGGCAGCCTCACGCCGAAACCACAAAGAGGAAATCCAAAACCGCGTCTCGCGCGCCTGCCTGAAAATGAGGCTTTGCTCAATAAGATGGGATTTAATAATCCCGGTTTTTTGCGCGGCTGGAAAAATTTACGCGCCCGCCTCGCCGAAACCCAACCTTCATACCAGCTTGCGCTGAGTCTCGGTAAAGGAAAAGAGACACCGCTCGAAAACGCGGCCGACGACTATGTCTATTGTCTTTCTTTACTCAAGGGCGATATTATGAGCGAGTATTTGAGTTATATCGCCGTGAATGTGAGTTCGCCCAATACCCCGAACCTGCGCGCTCTGCAGAAGGGCAAGGCGATTCGTGCTCTGGTCGAAAAGTGCGTCGCCGTATCGCCACGCCCGGTGGTTGTGAAGTTTGCTCCGGATTTCGATTCGCCGAAGGCGTATAAAGAATCTCTCGAGGCCGCGCTTCAAGGTGGTGCAGGCGGTATCGTTATTTCGAACACGACAACAAATCACGCGCTGGTGTCATTGCCGGTTCAGCTGCGCGACTTTGGCGGCGGGCTTTCGGGAAAACCCCTCGCCGAAACGGCACGGCATTATCTCGAGGCGACACTCAAAATCACCAAAGGCAAAGTCCCGGTGATTTCCAGCGGCGGGGTTTTTTCGCCGGCCGAAGCGCGCCGCCGCATCGATCTCGGCGCCGACCTGGTTCAGGTCTATAGCGGTTTTATTTTCTATGGCCCCGATTTCGCGCGGGATTTTATCAGACTTTGACTTTCTGCTTCAGGCCCTCGAGATACTGCTGCGCCGCGTTTTGCTCCGCCTGTTTTCGCGTGCGCGCGGTGCCCTGCGACATCTTTCTGCCGTCGACCAAGAGTGCGACAGTAAATTCTTTATCGTGGTCGGGGCCCTCGGCCGCAATCAGCTCGTAATCGGGCCGCTGGTGGTTCTTTTTAGCGAGGTATTCTTGCAGCGCCGATTTAAAATCTTTACTGCCTTCGACTGTCTCGGGGTTGTCGAGAATGTCGCTGAAATGTTTGATGACGAATTTCTGCGCGGTCTCGAAGTCGGCGCCGAGGTAGATGGCTCCGATCACGGCCTCCATGGCGTCGGCGAGGTTCGAGGTTCGCGTCAGGCCGCCCGTGGCGATTTCGCCTTTGCCCATGCGGAGCATCCGCCCGAGTTCGAGTTTCTCAGCGACCTGTTTTAACGCCGACTCGCAGACGGTCATGGCCTTGAGCCGCGTCAGACCGCCCTCGGCGGTTTTGCGCTTCGAAGCGTAAAAGTGGTGCGCGATGACGAGGCCGAGCACCGAGTCGCCGAGAAATTCCATGCGCTGGTTGTGCTTGTCGAGCCCAGGGTCGTGGCCCTGCCTGAATTCGTTGCTGTAACTTTTGTGCGTCAGCGCGATGCCCAGCATCGGCAACACTTTCGGAGGTAAGCCTTCTTTGGTTAAAAAATCTTCCAGTAGTTTTTGTCTGCCGCTTTCTGAATAACTCGTTTCCACAATATCTCCCTTTCGGGTTGGGTCATTTTCTATGGGGACGTGCCGGCGGCACAACCCGATAGGAAATTACCTAACCTGACACATAATGTACCGCTTTATCATTACGGCGACCATTTTAGTGTTACTCGGCTTTGTTTACCTGGGCCACCGTCTCGTCGCGCCTGTCTGGCCGTTGCCCCTGCGTGCTGTGCTCTGGACTTTGCTGGGTGCGATGATTGCGAATCTGCTTTGGCTGCCCTTTAAAAGATGGACGTTGTCTGCGCAAAGGGCGGCAGGCCAGTCGGGTAGCCGACCCAATGGTACGCTGACGCTGCTTCTCGAAGCAAGTGCCTATAACCTGATGGGATTTCTCAGTTTGCTGCTGCTTTTCACCGCGCTGAGCGAATTTTTTCGTCTGGGGTTCGGGCTGTTACCGCAGGCATGGCAGATTCGTGTGTATACGTCGCTGCCGCATGGCTGGACTATAGACGCCGCTCTCTCTGTGATGATCGCCACCCTGGCGTTTTTGTTTTTTGCCTGGGGACGCATCAGCGTCGCGCGCGGCCCACGGTACCGTTTCGTCAATGTGGTTTATCCGCTTGCGGGAAAACACAAACGCCGGCCGCGCTTTCGCCGAAAACAACAGGGGCCGCAGAAAATCCGCATTGCGCAGGTCAGCGATCTGCATATCGGGCGGGCGATCAAGAAGCCCTATGTCGCGCAGGTCGTTGAAAAAATCAACGCCGCCGGGGCCGACTTCGCCTGCTTCACCGGTGACATCGGCGACGGCAATATTGCGGGGCTGCGCGCGGATGCCGCCCCGCTGGCGAATATTTCAACCAAACACGGAACATTTTATATTCCCGGCAATCATGAATATTATTGGGGCATGCAGTCGTGGCTCGCTGAATTTACAAAACTGAGATTCAAGCCGGTGATCAATAGCGGCGAAACCATCGAGATCGCCGGCAGAAAGATTTTCGTCGCGGGTACATCTGACCCCACTGCCGCGCGATTCGCCGAAGAATTGCCGAAAATTCCGGAGCGTGAAAAATCGGACCTCGCGATTTTGCTGGCGCACCAGCCGATTTTCGCGAAAAGCGCGCTCGAAAAAGATTACGACCTCATGCTTTCGGGCCACACGCATGGTGGGCAGTATATTCCCTGGTCGTGGGTAGTGCATCTCGTTTACCGCTTCGCCAGCGGACTCTACCGTTTTGGCAAGATGCTTGTCTATGTGAACGACGGCACCGGTTACTGGGGTGCCCCGGTGCGTATCGGCACGCGTTTAGAAATCACGATTCTCGACATCTATTTTTCAAATAAGGATTAACCCATGCGCGACGAGTACAACGCTCTTACCCGCTTTGCCGATCTCGACACGCAGCGTCACGTCACGAGCCGCACGTATGAATCCTTTGCGCTGGAAGGGCGTTACCGGGTTCTCGCGCAACTCGGATTCACGCGTGAAAAAATCCAGGAAGAACAGATCTATCTGAATTCGGTTTCAGGGTATTCGAAATTTCACCGCCAGCAGTTTCCCGGTGTAGAATTGCGCGTCGAGACCGAGGCTTTTGCCGCCGACGCGGGCCAGATACACTGGGATCAGAAAATTCTCGAACCGTCGGGCGAACTCGTCTGCCACCTGCAGCAACTGACGCAGCCTGTCAAAGCGGGGGTGCCGTTTACGCTCGCGGGGATATCCGGCTTACCGCATGGCTCTGTACTTTATGAACCTTTGCCCCCGTGGAGCGGCAAGGGTAACCGCATCGAGGCACAGTACACGATTCCCTATGCCGACCGCGATTTTGCGGGTAAATATAACCTCGCATCGTTGTGGAAAATCTTCGAAGAAGGGCGCTGGTTGTTCGTCGAAAAGATCGGCCTCACTTACGAAAAAATTGTCGAGATCGATACGACATCCTTCTATATGGGAGGCATCTGCAACATCTACGGCGAGGTGCCAGCGGGGCGAACGCTACAGCTCATGACATGGATCGAACGTATCGACAAGATACGGTATTGGTTCAGGCAAGATGTATTGTACGAAGGCAAAGTTCTGCTGTCGATGCGCGACGAACAGCTCATCGTCTCACTGTCGCGCGCGCGCCCGCAGCGGGCAACGCCCAAATTTATGGAGTATATCGGTAAGTACGTAGAAAATCCCTGATGAACTCGATTAAAATCACCGGCGCACGCGAGCACAACCTCAAGAATATTTCGCTCGAAATACCGCGCGAAAAACTTGTCGTTATCACAGGACTATCGGGCAGCGGCAAAAGCTCGCTCGCCTTCGATACTATTTACGCCGAAGGACAACGGCGTTATGTCGAATCGTTGTCGGCTTACGCGCGGCAGTTTTTAGGCCAGCTCGAAAAACCCGACGTCGATTCGATCGAGGGTCTTTCGCCCGCGATATCGATCGAGCAAAAGACCACGGCGCGTAACCCGCGTTCGACAGTCGGTACGGTCACCGAAATTTACGACTATCTGCGTTTGTTATTTGCGCGTCTCGGCGAACCGCATTGCCCCGAATGCGGCGCGAAGCTCGAGGCGCAGTCTATCGATACCATGGTGGCGCACGTGTTCGGCGTCTTCGACCGCATGCCGGGCAACAAGGCGATCCGCACGCAGATATTGTCGCCGATTGCGCGTAGCAAGAAAGGCGAATTTAAAGATGTCTTCGAGCGCATACAGCGCGAGGGTTTTGTGCGCGTGCGTGTCAACGGGCAGATGCGCACTCTCGACGAAGAGATCGAACTCAAGAAAAACCAGAAGCACGACATCGATATCGTCGTCGACCGTCTCGTGCTCGAAAAAGATAACCTGCAGTCGCAGCGTATGCATCTCGCGGGTTCCCTGGAGCTTGCCCTGAAGCAGGCGACGGGCGGCGGGCAGGCGAGTATTCTCTTCGAAGACGAGCAGGGCAAGACAGCCGAAGAAAATTTTTCGGCAAAACTCTATTGTTCGGCCTGCGATCTCAGCTTTCCCGAAATTACACACCGGCTGTTCTCTTTTAATTCACCCGACGGCGCCTGTGAAAACTGCAGCGGTCTCGGGCACATGCTCGAGTTTCACCCCGATCGGCTCATTCGCGACGATCAGCAGACGGTGCGCGAAGGTTTAGGCGACGGTCTCGGTTTCTCGGGCGACGGTTACTGGTATAAGGCCTCGATCGATGCGCTGCGCAAGAAGGTGCAGTTCGACCCTGATACGCCCTGGCGTAAGCTCCCCAAAAAGACATTCGATCTTTTACTCTATGGCGATAAGTCGCTCAAGCTCAACTACGAGTGGAAGGGCAGCGACAGCACGTATCAGTTTTCGCGCGGCTATGAGGGCATCATTCCCAATCTGCATCGCCGCTACATGCAGACGCAGTCTGAGGGTATGCGCCAGAAGATGGAGCAATTCATGGAGCAGATGCCTTGCCCGGTTTGCAAAGGTAAGCGCCTCAAACCGGTCGCGCTTGCTGTGAAACTCAAAGGTAAGAACATTGCCGAGACGACGGCACTGACCCTTGAAACCGCCTATGAATATTTCCAGAAAATGAGTTTTAATAAAACCGAAACCGAAATCGCAAAGCAGGCGATGAAAGAAATTTTCGATCGCCTGCGCTTTCTGAATTCGGTGGGTGTCGGTTACCTGACGCTCGACCGTATCGCGGGCTCGCTCTCGGGCGGCGAAGCGCAGCGTATTCGCCTCGCGACGCAGATCGGTTCGGCGCTGATGGGCGTACTCTATGTGCTCGACGAACCTTCGATTGGTCTGCATCAATCGGACAACGCGAAGCTGATCGCAACCCTGAAGGGGCTCCGCGATCTTGGTAATACTATTGTCGTCGTCGAACACGACGAAGAGACGATGCAAGAAGCAGATTTCATTGTCGACATGGGGCCGGGAGCGGGAAGGCACGGGGGCAATGTGGTCTTCGCGGGCACATACGCGCAGCTGACGAAGGCAAAAAAGTCTCTCACGGCGGATTACCTCACCGGCAAACGCAGTATCGAGATTCCCAAAGAGCGCCGCAAACCCGGTACGCAGAAAATCCGCATTCTGGGCGCACAAGAGAACAACCTCAAGAATATCGACGTGGATTTTCCACTGTCGGTGCTGACGGTGGTGACCGGGCTTTCGGGCAGCGGCAAGAGCTCGCTCATCAACGAGATTCTCTATAAAGGCATCAATAAGAAGCTGATGGGGGCGCAAGACCTGCCCGGTAAACACAAGGCAATTCAGGGTATTGAGCACATCGACAAGATCATCAACATCGACCAAAGCCCGATTGGCCGTACACCGCGCTCGAATGCCGCGACCTACACGGGCGCATTCGGGCCAATACGCGATGTTTTCGCCGCTCTGCCCGCAAGCCAGATGCGCGGCTACAAGGCGGGGCGTTTTTCATTCAACGTCGAAGGCGGTCGCTGCGAAGCCTGCGACGGCGACGGCGTCAAACGCATCGAGATGCACTTTCTGAGCGACGTCTATGTCAGATGCGAAGTTTGTCAGGGCAAGCGTTACAACCAGGAAACGCTAGAAGTGCGTTTTAAGGGCAAGAATATCTTCGAGGTGCTCGATATGCCTGTCGAAGAAGCCGTCGGTTTCTTTGAGGCGGTGCCTGCGATCCACTCGAAACTGAAGGCGCTCTTCGACGTGGGCCTGGGTTATATTAAACTCGGCCAGGCTGCGACCACGCTTTCGGGCGGCGAAGCGCAGCGCGTGAAACTCGCCACAGAACTCGCCCGTCGTTCTACAGGCAAAACCCTGTACATTCTCGACGAACCCACGACGGGGCTACACTTTGAGGACATCCGCCTGCTGATGAACATTCTGCAGCGTTTTGTCGACGAAGGTAATACCGTCGTCGTCATCGAACACAATATGGATGTCATCAAGTGCGCCGACTATATTATCGATATGGGGCCTGAGGGCGGCGTCAAGGGCGGTCAGGTTATTGCTTCGGGTACTCCCGAAGACATTGCTAAAGATAAAAACTCGCTCACCGGAAAGTATCTGAAGCGCTGGCTCAAGAAAGACCTTTAAGGTTTACAAAATAACGGCCGGCGCAAAGTTCCCGCGCCATGCAATATTTTCTGCTTGTTCTGCTGCTTCTCGGGGTCTCTGCGCTTGCCGGGAAAAAAATCCCGTGGCTCGACCGCTTTCGTATTCCGCCGTCGCTTACGATAGGCACTCTGGTTTTGCTTTTCTATACTTTTCTGCCGCATGAAAAGACGGGCGCCTTCTTTCTGCACCTAAAGTCGTTACCGCCCGAGTTCATTGCGATCGTCTTTGCCTGCCTCTTCTTACAGCGCACCGACGAAGCGCACAGGACAAAACGGTCGTTTGCCGATGTTCTCGCGCAGACCTCGCTTGTCTGGGTTTCTGTGATGGGGCAGGTATTAATCGGCTTGGTCGCGACCATCCTGGTTTATCGGCCTTTTTTCAACGAACCAATGGCTTTTACCTCTGTGCTCGAAGCTGGCTTTGCGGGCGGGCATGGTACCGCCGTCGCCATGGGGCCGATACTGGTACAGAACGGAATACCCGCGGGCCTCGAGTACGGGCTCTTCAGCGCAACCGTGGGGCTCATCTGCGGTATCGCGGGGGGAGTTTGGCTCATACACCGGCAGCACCGGCGTAAGGCGGCAACCGCAGAGCAGCTTGGTGAAAGTAATGAAGCGTCTGTAAATCTGACTTCTATTCTGATCTCGCTTATGCTGATCGGCGCTGCTTACTGGTTCGGTGTTTTTATCAAAGGCATGTTTGAAAAGGAACTTCTGCCCCGCATTGTATCCCCCGAAAAACTGCGCGGCTTTAGCCTGCCGCTTTTTGCCTATACGCTTGTCGGGGGTTATGCAGTGAAGCTGCTCTGTAAAATAACCCGCAGCGAAGCGCTCATCGATAACAATCTGGTATTATTACTCGCCGACCTTTCGCTCGAGATTTTAATTTTTGCCGGCATCGCCATTATCGACGTACGTCTTCTCGGTCAGAGTCTTGTACCGCTATTGAGTGTTTTTGCCCTGGGTTTTGTGTGGAATGTATTTTGCCATTTTTACCTGCGCCCGAAGATACTACCCGTACCCTACAGTTTCGAACTCGGTCTCATTAATTTCGGCATGCTGAACGGCACTGCGGCAACGGGCCTCATGCTGCTCAAGATGGTCGATCCGAAATTCAAAACTCCGGCCGCACGCGTCTTTGCTGAAAGTTCAGCGATTACGCAGCCCTTTATCGCGGGGGGATTACTCACCTTGCTGACGCCCTTTATTGTGTCGGGATTAAACCCGTGGTTGTCGGTGGCGCTGTACGGGGGGCTATTGGCCGTGTGGCTCATGCTCGGGCTGGCTACGGGGCGCAGAATTTCGCGGCAGGGTGAATGAAAAATAAAGTTTACAGACAGCGTGGCATAGGGTTTTTCCACCGCCATGACTGAAATTGCACAGACTTCTCCCGAACCCAAGCCACCCGAAAGCGGTGGGGCTTACCTCGCGCTTGCGATACTTGCTACGATATTCTGCTGCCTGCCATTTGGTATTCCGGCCATTGTTTTTGCGGCGCAGATCGACGGAAAACTGCGATCGGGCGATGTTGCCGGTGCGATTCAGTCGGCAAAACAGGCGAAAATCTGGATCATCGTATCTGCGGCCTCGGGTTTTGCGATTGTGCTGCTGTACTTCGTGCTGATTTTCGCCGGTGTCATGACGGGCATTCTCAAGCATTAAGCGCTTCGTGGTTGCGCGGGCGCACAAAATCGCGCTGCTCGCGCTCGGCCTGATATTGCTGGCTGGGCTCGTTCTACTCTATCTGGAGCGCCCGGCTGCGGGTGGCATTTTTCCACCCTGCCCATTCTTATGGTTAACGGGGTTTTATTGTCCGGGCTGCGGCAGCCTTCGGGCGATGCACGAGCTTCTGCATTTACGCATCGCGGCTGCCTGGTCGCTGAATCCCCTGCTGATCGCCGCTATTCCCTTCGTCGCCATGGTTCTGCTCTATCGTCTAAAAAAGAAAACATTGCCGGCGTTTGTCTATTACGCGGTCATTTCGACGGTATTGCTGTTCTGGATTGCGCGCAATTTACCTTACGAACCGTTTAAGAGCCTCGCACCGCATTGAGCAATTAAGCCAGGGAAGTTCTGCAGAAGTCAAGTTCGCGGCGAGCGCGAACGCATGAATGCGCGCAAACCAAGGCGTTTGCGTTCCTGATTTCGGCTTTTGCAGAACTTCCTTAACCAAAAACCCGGTTCACGAAAACGTCGACGATATCGAGCCCGATGACATAGATACCCATCGCAAGCATGACAGCCATGCCTATGCGCGTCGCGGTCGCCTGTACCTTAAACGAAAGCGGTTTATAGACCGCTTCGATGAAATAAAACACGATGTGCCCGCCGTCGAGCACGGGAATCGGCAACAGGTTCATGACTCCGAGAATGATGGTGATCTGCGCCATAAGCAGAAAGTAGGTTTGCCAGCCGAGTTCCACAGTCTTTGCGGCGATAGCAACCATCTTCACCGGACCCGAAACGCTTTTGTTAAAGGAGAGTTTGCCCTGAATGATGCGCCAGAGACCGACGAAAGTCGATTTTGTGATGAAAACCGTTTCACCGGCGCTGAGTGTGACTTGCTGTAAGAAAGAAAGCTGTGTCATGCCGCTGAGGTGTTTTTCAGCCGGGCGAATACCGATCTGACTGCGGTGTGTCAGCGCAACCTCGGCTTTGACCTCGACGGGGCCGATACGCAGTTTCGTGGTCGCCAAATCGGCTGCCGCAAGCGCTGCATGAAACTCTTTGAAGGTGCTGAAACTTTCGCCGTTGATGAAGACATTCTGAAAGTCTTTACCCGCGCCTTCTTCAAAAAAGATTTCGGGTATACTCTTTTCTGTCTGCATATCGACGATGTTCCGGAGTACGACGCGTGGCACCTTTTTCAGGGGCACAGTCATATGCACCGCGGTGAATCCGCCTTTACCGTCGGGGCGGTTTATGTCGAGCTCAGACGTTTCGGCATTCTGTGCGTTCAGCACGCGTATCAAATCTTCGATGGAATAGAGAGTCTGCCCATTCGCCTTAAGTATTTCGTCGCCTGGTTTGAGGTCGACGCCCGCGGGCCCGGGTTCGGTCATCGTCAGGCGCGAGAGCGGCCGCGCACCTGTAAAAAGACCTGGGGTGCCGGGTTCAGAGCGTTGAACGGGAAGGTGAAAGTTCAGCACCTGACCGCCACGCTCGATCGTGGCCTCTGCGGTTTCGGCTTTTGCGAAACCAACTTCATAGATCACGCGGTCGAAAGAGGGCGTGCTGTTACCATCGACCGCGACAATACGGTCGCCGTCCCTGAGCCCCGCCTTGTAAAGTGCCGATTTGGTATCGACTCGTACGATATTGTCCATCGGCCGGTAACCGGTCTGCAACAGTACGAAAACAACGATGAAGCCGAGAAGAATCGAAAATAGGGGGCCACCGAAGGCGAGGGCCATGCGGCGCCATGGGCCGACAGAGAAAAAATCGCCTTTGCGCACCTTGCGTTTCTGGTTCGAAGGATCGTCGCCATAGAACTGTACGTAACCGCCGAGCGGAATCGCCGTGATCTGGTATATGGTGCTTTTGCGCCGGCGGAAAAACAGCGCGCGGCCATAACCGATCGAAAAAACCCGGGGCTTGACGCCCATCAGCTTGCCGATCAGAAAATGACCGAGCTCGTGAAAGAAGACGCAGACGCCGAGTAGCAGTATGCCGGCAAGTATGGATAACACGCTTCAAGGTACTATAACGGAGAGAGGGCGGAAAGAAATTTCATATTTATTTTGCTTTTCCCTGCAATTTCGCGTTCACCTCTGTCTCGCAATGGCGAAAAAGGTCTTTTACAATCGCCGCTATAAAATGCCCGGCTGGGGCCAGCCTTATGCTGTCTGGGGTGTCGTCGCTTTCGTGACGCTTGCCGTTTTGTTTTTTACCTCTGTTGAAAGGGTTTCATCCGAACCTGCACCCGCGCTGCCTGTGACGCTGAATGGTTTTGCCGAGGGGATGTTTTACGAGCTGCGCGACGCCGAAGCCGGCAGCCATGCTGAAATCATCGTCTCTTATGCGCGTCGCCTCGAAAAAAAGCACGGCTATAAAGTGCGTGAAGAACGAACCGGTGCCTGCAAGTCGGTCGCGATTGTGCGCGGCGGATCGCCCGCGTACGGCGTCGCGACGACATTCTCCGGCGAGAAAAGCCAGGGCGCTTTCGCAGTGCTGACTTTTCTCGATCGCCTCGCCGCGCAGAACCCGGCTGCCGCCATCTCAACGCGCATTTTTTTTTCCGCGAAAGACTGCGATTCCGACGCCGCGCTCTCTGCGTTTGCCGGCAGTGGCGTCGAGCTACCGGTTATTCTCGAGTCGGCAGATTCTAACCCCGCTTACGACCGCATTCCCGAACTCAAGAACCTGAAGATTCGCCGCTATTTTGAATCCGCTTTTTTTACGCGCGAACGCACGCTGTGGGCAAATACCATGGCGCTGTTACGCAGCGAAACGACCTCAACGCTGTTGCTCCCCGTCGGGACAAAATGGGCCGCCTCACCCGAAGCCGAGCTCGCGCAGAACCCGCTGCTGCGCCACCCAGCCGCCGATAAAAACTCTGATCTCGCCGCAGCAAAACCCGTCGCACTCTACCTCGCAGCCGATTACCAACTGACGCGCGGCGGCTTTGTGGCGCTTTCGGTTTTACTCTGGCTGCTCGCGTTGCTGCCCTTGGTGAATGCTCTGGGAACCTTTCGCGAAAGATTCGATATCGGCTCTGCGCTGACTTCGACGGTGCTTTACAGCGCCGCGTTTTTTGCTTATTTTCTGTTGCTGAAAACCGTGGTTCATTTTGCGCGCGCCGATTTTGCCGTGATATTGCTTACGGTTTTTCTCTTACCGGCGGTATTTATTCCTGTGCGCATATTACAGAAGAGTGTGTTGCGCGCCGAGCTAAACCGTGCCGGTTTACATGTGCTCATACAGCTATGCTTAACGGTCACGCTGTTTACGAATCCGCTCGTCGCCTGGGGCGGTCTTATCTGCCTGATGCTGGCGGCCGCGTTTTCGCGCGCCGAGCTGGGCCGCAAATTTCTGCGGCTGTTGCTGCTATTTTTGTTTTTCGCCGGATTTTATTTTGCAACGCGCCAGCCGCTGGGCAGTTTTGCGAATTTTTTCTCCGCGTTCTTGCCTGCGTTAGCGTTTGCCGGTATCTCAAAGATCGTTTTACTCTCGCTCATCGGCGGCAATCTTGTCGCGCTGTTTTTCGTCCCCCGTGAACGTGTCTGACATAGCCGTCATTGGCTGCGGGCGTATCGCCTGGAAGCTCGAACACGACCCGCTGCGTTATAAGCCGTGCACGCATCTCGGTGCGCTGCGTTATTGGCTAAAGCGCAACAAGCGGTTGCGTATTGTCTCACTCTGCGACAGCGATGCCCATAGCGCCACAGGCGCAGCGACTTTTCTCGGGGCACACGCTGCGTTGGTGACGGCCGATTTTCGGGAGGTGATCGCGCAAAAGCCCGATCTACTCGTTGTGGCCGCGAGTACAGCCGCGCATTTTGAAATTCTCGCCGCCGCGCTAAAGGGTAACGTACCGCGCATTGTCGCCGAAAAACCCGTCGTATTCTCGGCAGACGAGGCGAAAAAACTCCGGCGCCTTTTGAAAAAGAGCCGCAGTGTTGTGTTGCCGAACTATGAACGCCGTTATCACCCCAAGTATCTGAAACTCCACAGGCAAATCGGGGGCAAAGCGCATTCGTACCGGGGTTTTTTTGCCGCCGGGGGGCGCAGTCTTTATGCGCGGGCCAAAACAGGCGATGAAGGGGTATTATTGCATGATACGACGCACCTGCTCGATCTCGCGCAGTTTTTTTTCGGAGATATCCGCCGCTACAACCAGGTCGCCGGCAAAAGGAAACACGTAATTTATCTCGAGCATACGAATGGTTCTATAGGCACAATCGAGACTGCGCTCGGCATAGGCGCCTTTCACCTGGAACTGGAAATCCATACCGCCAAAGAGCGGCTGATTGTCGGAAACGGTTTTCTCGAAAGGCAGCCGATTCGCGAAAGCCCGCACTATAAAAACCTGCGCTCGTACGGTGTGCCGGCGCGTGTCCCCGACGCGGCGTTTACCGTTTTGCAGAATCCTTTCGTTAAACTCTATGAATACGCATTATCCACAAAAGCGGATAATGCGCATTTTCTGGAAGCGTTGAAGAATGCAGAAATTCTCGGCGCCGCCCGGCGAGCGTAGTCATTGCCGCTGGGCGAACGCGGTTATTTCCGCAGCATTTTTTCGAGGTTATACTGCCGTTGCACTGGGGCGGCCGCGGGTTTATTCGAAAGCTGGTCATAGTACTGCTCTTCGTTAGCAGCTTTCATATTGTTATCATCGTAGCCGCGCGTGAAGCGCTCCCACGTTTCTTTGGGAAATGTCAGCGAGTAGCTGAAGTCGAACTTGATCTTCTCGCCCGATTTGACGTCTAACTTCCAGGTGAGAATACCATTCGCATCTTTTGTGGTTTCGGCGCGGCTGGCTCCGATATATTTCGTAGCGACATTCGGGTCGGCTGGTACCGGGAACTGGTCGTAAACGGCGATCTGGCGGGATTTCTTCGTGAAATTCGAGACCTCGATTTCCCACTGGTTTACAACCTCAACCTTACCGCCGAAGATGCCGCTCTTCTCGACATCGCCGCGCTTCAGAATTCTCTTCAGTTGCATCCGCTGATCGGGGCCGAGAAAAACGTCGAACTCTTCGCCCACCGCGGCGGGGTTCTTCAGCGACACATTGCCGACGAAACTGCCGTCGAGAAAGGCATTCATGGTGCCCATAACGGGAGCGGCGCTGGTATTCTTGAGTCGGGCTTTCAGGTAAACGTATTGCGAAAGCGAGGGCACCGCGACATGCGTGAGCGTCCCCTTGAGCGGTGCGCTGCCGAGGGTTACACGGTGATCTGAATTATCGCTTAGTATATTTTCGCGGCCGGGCAGGGTTATCGACACCGTTGTCGTGTCAGAAGTGTCGGCCACATCGCCGGCCTCAGCTGCGGTTTCGCCTTCGTCGCGGTTGTTGCCGATGCCCGCGCTGAGTTTTCCCGACGCACTTTGTTTACCGGGGCGCGCGTCAAAAACGGTCGTGCCGACCCGCCAGGGTTGCAGTATGCCGGGAGAAATGCTCGTTGACGGTCGCGCGGTCGAAAGCGTCACCACGGAATTCTTCCAGTTTTCGCCGGTCGACTGCCTGATAATCGCATGCGACACGAGCTGAAACTCGTTGCCCTCGGCCGAACCGCGCAGGTCATACACGCCATTCCAGGAAACATTGGTAACAAGGTATTCCAGTTCGATTTTCGCGCTGTCAGAATTTCTGACATACGAGACCTCGACTTCCGTGCCGCCGGTTTTTGCAACCTGAGTGACGGCGTTAAATTCGACAGTGACTTTATTCAGGTCTTTGCGTAGTTTTTCGATGCGTTCGTCGGTTTTGCGGATTTTTTCGTGATAGCGCATCCGTTTTTCTTCCAGAAAAGTCAGTGCTTTCTCCCACGAGTCGACGTTGAGCTGTCCCGCGCGCGCCTCTTTATCAGATTGCGCCGTCGTGAGTTTCATCATCGAATCGACGACGCGTAACTGGTCGCGGTAGTTCGAAAGCTGGTCGTTTTCCTGGCGGATATCGGCCTCAAACTTTACCATTTTTTTCTTGAGCGGGTGGTCTGCCCACTCTTC
>JAFLED010000379.1 GCA_017302045.1 Spirochaetota bacterium | reverse complement strand
AACTCGAGGCGCAGGCGATCGCACGTATCGGCGCGCCTTTTTGAATCATGTGATTGACCTGCGAAACCAGCACGGTCATGCCGAGATCTTTGAACGAACCGGTGTGGCTGTTGCCGCAGAGTTTGACATGCAGCTCGTCGTGGCCGAACGCTTTCGAAAGCTGCTGTCCCGAAAACAGTGTCGATGCGCCCTCGCCGAGAGAGACGATGTGTTCACGCGGGATATCCGGCAAGACCCACTCGCGCTTACCCCAGATGCCCGACGCGTCGACTCTGTCGTGCGAACGCCAGCGTTTTTCAAAAAGCTCGCGCCAATCTTGCGCCGATTTATTTTTCAGCGCGGCGGTATCGTGCCTTACCTCGAGCAAATCGCCGCTTTTCGGGCAGCGGTAAATGACCTCATCGAGCGCGTAGCGATCGGTATGAGCGGGGTTGATGCTTTGAAACCAGGCGTTGGCCACGGGCAAGCGTGACCGGTATGCGAAACATGCGGACAAGAACATAACCCTGCGGTATACCCCCGGTAAAATGGCTTACACCAGATGGCATACCGGCAGCGTTGCCCATGCGTCAGATCTTCGCCATTCTCTTCGCGCTCACCGTCGTGGGATTTACCGCTTCGCTGCCGGCGGCGCCCTATGCGGGTAGTTTTGCCGTGAAGGTGTTGCCCATAGTCTTACTGTTCGCTGCCGCTGTTGCCGCGCGGCCATTCCGGGGTAAATTTGCGCTCTGTGCAGCGATTGTCTTCTCAGGCGCAGGGGATGTGATTCTCGATCTTAGCTTCCAAGGTTCGTTTATTTTTGGCCTCGCGGCCTTTTTGATCGCCCACCTTTGGTACATCGGGCTTTTTGGACTCGATATCGCCTGGAATAAGCTGCGGCCGCTCGCAACCTTGCCGGCGATTCTTTACCCTGCGGGAATGGCAGTCTTTCTCTGGCCCCATCTCGGGGGGCTCAAAATTCCCGTAGCGGTCTATGTCGCTGTCATCGCCACCATGCTGGTCTTTGCTATCAACCGCCGCAGCGCCGGTAAGAGCGTGCTTTTCGGTGCGATTTTTTTTCTTGCCTCAGACAGCATTCTCGCGATCAACAAATTCTATTCGCCTCAGCCTTGGGCACGTTACGCCATTATGGCGACGTATTATTTAGCCCAATACCTGATTGTCAGCGGTATTTTGCGCGAGAAAAATTCTCAATAATTCATTTTCACCGTGACATGGGATTTTAGGCCCATCCGTGCTTCAGTTACTTCTTACACCGCTGCAAAAGCATGTTTCGTGGTTTCGTATCTTTAACTATACCTCGTTTCGGCTCGTCGCCGCGGCGATTACCGCGCTTCTGCTTGCCTACCTCTTTGGTCCGCGGTTCATCCGGTTTTTGAAAAAATTGCGCTTCGGCGAATCGGTGCGCTCCGACGGCCCCGAAAGCCACCAGAGCAAAGCGGGAACTCCCACCATGGGTGGCCTCATGATCATGGCAAGCATGAGCGTGTCGATTCTGATCTGGGGCAATCTCAGCAATCTCTATGTCATGCTGCTGTGGCTGGGCACCCTGGCGCTGAGTGCGGTCGGTTTCATCGACGACTATTCGAAATCGGTGCTCAAGGTTGCGGGCGGTATGCGCGCGCGCACGAAATTTCTCTGCCAGCTTGTCATCGCCGGCGGTTTCGCGACGCTGGTGTTCTTTTTTCCCTATGCGCCGAAAGGCGCGCAGGAGCAGGCGACGAGCCTCTTTCTGCCATTCATGAAAAATCCGCTCTTTAACATGGGTATCGTCGCGATCTTTTTCTGGTTATGGATTGTCGTCGGCACTTCGAATGCGGTGAATCTCACCGACGGCCTCGACGGGCTCGCGACCGGCATGTCGGTGATCGTCATCGTCACGCTGGCATTGCTTGCGTATGTCACGGGCCTCGAAGAGGTCGCGCATTATCTGCGCATTGTCTATGTGCCCGAAGCGAATGAGATTTCAGTTTTTCTCGCGGCATTGGGCGGCGCGTGCATCGGTTTTCTGTGGTATAATTCTTATCCCGCCGAAGTTTTTATGGGCGACACCGGGTCGCTCGCGCTCGGCGGAGCGATTGGCATGAGCGCGATTCTCATTCACCGCGAGATTCTGCTCGTGATCTTAGGCGGCGTGTTTGTGATGGAGGCGGTCAGCGTGATTCTGCAGGTCGGCTCGTATAAGCTGCGGCAGAAGCGCATCTTTCGTATGGCGCCGCTGCACCACCATTTCGAACTCGGTGGCTGGCATGAGAACAAGGTTGTGACACGTTTCTGGATTGTCGGCGTGCTGCTCGCGCTGATCGCGATTTCGAGCTTAAAGATTATCTGACCCGCTGCGGCAGGTTATCTACTTTCGCGCATACAGCACATAGCTGCTCGTGAGCGGTTTGCCGTTTCTGCGCAGCTTTGATTTCAGATGGTAGAGAGACATTTTCCATAAGCGCTTCATGTCGCCGATACGGTGGATATCTCCCCATGCTTTGCGCCATTTGGCCCACAGCGAAAAATCCACCGGATAAAAATCTTGGAATTCGC
>JAFLED010000378.1 GCA_017302045.1 Spirochaetota bacterium | reverse complement strand
AAAGACGGTAAAGAATACGAAATTACGGCACGGCAAAACCAGTTTGAAATACGCGAAGTTGCGAACGGCAAAGTCGGAGATCCCGTTTACCTGACTTTTAAGCCAGAAGAGAGCGCCTGGTACGCGCAGACCAAAGGAAAATCAACAAAGATATCTGAAATGACCGAAACAGGCAAGGTGAAGTTCTTTCACCCCGATGGACGGGTGATCGAAGCAAATCTCTAGATTCGCGTTGGGGATGCTAAACGCATCCCCTACTTCTTCGCGGCGTTCATGCGCACCCGGATTTCTGTGCCCTTGTCAGACTTCGCGTTAAAATCAACCAACTGCTCATAGCGCGCGCCCGACGCGATCATGGGATAAACCTTCTCTGACTCGGGTATAGTAACCTCAAGCAATGCCGAGGTTTTACTGTTCACAAGAAAATCGAGGCCGGCCGAAAGTTCGGACTGCTTATCGATGCGCTTCGCGGGAATATCGTAACCCGAGCAGATCTTCACAAAATCGGGGTTATAATTCATTGTGGATTCGGAAAAACGATTCTGATAAAACAGCTCTTGCCACTGCCGCACCATACCGAGAAAACCATTGTTAAACAGCAGGATTTTAACCGGGATCTGGTACATGGCAATCGTGGCGAGTTCCTGGATGCACATCTGAAAACTGCCGTCGCCTGAAATAACAAAGACATCTTTGTCGGGACGACCCAGCTTCGCGCCGATCGCCGCGGGAAAACCGAAACCCATCGTACCCAGACCGCCCGAGGTAATCCAGTTGCGGGGTTCGTTGAACGTATAATATTGCGCAGCCCACATCTGGTGCTGGCCGACATCGGTGGTAATCACCGCCTGCCCCTTCGTCTTTTTCCAGAGTTCATAGATCGTCTCTTGCGGCTTGATCGATCCCGGGTGTGTGTTAAAGCGCAGCGGATTTTCTTCTTTGAGTTTGGTAATGCGGTCGACCCAAGCGCGGCGCGTGGTTTTCTTCACACGCTTGTTGAGCTCGGTCAGAACGTCTTTGAGATCGCCGACGATGTGGATATCCACCGCGATGCGTTTATTGATCTCTGCCTCGTCGATATCGACCATCGCTTTGACGGCACGGCGCGCGAAATCCTGTGCATTGAGCGCAACGCGGTCGTCGAAGCGCGCGCCGAGAGCAAAGATGAAATCCGCCTCTTCTACCGCCTTCGCGGCATACGCTGTGCCGTGCATACCCACCATGCCGAGCGAAAGTTTATGTTCGGCGGGGAAAGCCCCCAGACCCATGAGTGTCATAAAAACTGGGATATCCACCTTTTCGGCGAGCTCGCGGATCTGCTTGTAGGCATTACCCGTAACCGCGCCGCCACCGACATAAAGTAACGGACGCTCTGCCTTCTGAATGGCGGCAATTAACCGATCGAAATCCCCCTTGAGTTGCGGCTTCTTATAATGCCGCTCGGGCACACGCATCACCGGCTTCGTGACCTTTGTCAATCCGGTCTGTACGTCTTTTGGAAAATCGATGAGTGCTGGGCCTGGGCGCAGCGCCGTGGCAACGGTGATTGCCTCTTGTGTCACTCGCGCGACATCGTCGGCATGGCGCACAAGGGCATTGTATTTCGTGATGGGAATCGACATGCCATAGGTGTCGCATTCCTGGAAAGCGTCACTGCCGATAACCGCGGTCGAAACCTGACCGGTGAGCGCCAGAATCGGTACGCTATCCATTTTAGCGTCGGTGATACCGGTGATGAGGTTCGTTGCGCCAGGGCCCGATGTCGCGATGCACATACCGAGCTTGCCGGTCGCTTTTGCAAAACCCTCGGCGGCATGCACGGCACCCTGCTCGTGGCGCATGAGAAAGTGTTTGATTTTAGAAGAATAGAGTTCGTCGTAAAACGGCAATATCGCGCCGCCGGGATACCCCCAGCACATATCGACATTGTTTTTCGCGAGCACATCGAGCATGACCTGCGAACCGTTTTTCTCGGTTGTTTTTGCCTCTGCTTTACTTTTCGCGCCGTCTGCCATAGTTCTTTCTATTGTCGGAAAGACAGGCCGTCAATAAAAGGGGATATCGGCCTGAGACGAGGGCACGGATGCTCCTTTACCTTTAATTGACCCGGCCTCTTTACTCTGCCTTTTGTCCTCAGCATGGCAGATCATCTCACGTTCTTACCTGAAAAAGTGCCCCATCGCAGCGTGTTTGTGCAGATACTCTTCGAGATTCTCTATACAATCCAGTATTTGTTATTCTATATACCCGGGCTGCTTGTGCGTCCCGGCGATATTCCCGAGGGCGATAAGCGCGCCGTTGTGCTGGTTTCGGGTTTTTTCGGTTCGCCGCTCACCTGGCGTTCTGCGCGGACAGCGCTTGCCGCCGCGGGGCATCCGGTCTATATCGTACGTCTCGGTTTCCAGTTCGGCAACCTTCGCAAATACAGCGAGAAGCTGCAGGTTTTTCTCGAAGAGAACAATATCTCCGATTGTTATCTCGTCTGCCACTCGATGGGCGGCCTCGTCGCGGCGCACATGGGTTACCGCGGCCGCGACCGCACG
>JAFLED010000377.1 GCA_017302045.1 Spirochaetota bacterium | reverse complement strand
GACCAGTCGTTATACTGCGCTTCGAGTTTGATGAGCCGGTCTTCGAATTCGTCCATTGCCTTTTTGACCGTCTCTTTGCTCTCGTCGGTGAAATTACCGAATTCGTATTCGATGATATCGTCGCGCACCTTGCCTTTGGTCAGAAGGTGCATCTCGACCTGGAAGTATTTCTGGATCAGAGAGAAGCGCCCTTCTTTCGCGAGGCGGCGCACACTAACTTTCAGCGAAGTGGATTTGAGCACATGCAAGGGCCTAAACTTCGCGGCGCGGTCGACGAGATCGTGGTCTTCAGCGAGGCGCAGCGTCTCGTCGAAACCGCCGACGCGGTCGAAGAGGCGCTTCGTGATAAAGATACAAAAGCCGGCCGCGCGCGGGTTGGTATTGGCGTTCATACGCACGGTAAGATTTGCAAACGCGAACAATATTTTGTCGAGGCGTAAATCAGACAGCGGATAAAATGCGCAAGTCGCGAGATCGATAAAATTCTCGTCCATCTCTTTGACGGCTTTTGCGAGAAAATCTTCGGGCAGCACGACGTCGGCGTCGAAAAAGAACAGGTATTCGCCCACCGCGACAGCGGCGCCGCGGTTGCGCCCGACGCCGGGCATGCCGCCCTGCACGACCCGTGCGCCGTTTTTTTCGGCGATTTCGCGTGTTTTGTCTTTCGAACCGGCATCGCCGACGATAATCTCAAAGTCGCGGAAAGTCTGCGCCGCAAGCGACGCCATGAGCTCGGGCAAGTCGCGCTCTTCGTTGAGCGTAGGTATTACGATACTGACTTTTTTAGGGGCTGCCATCGGGCAGCTATGCGCCCGCTACACTTTTCGTCCAGAAGAATTAGCGGCCGTCGCCGCCACCCAGTTTCTGTTTGAGGAAGGTGCCGGTCGACTTGCTTTTCTGCACCGAACTTTCCATGTAGCCGAACTTGGTTTTGAGCTTTGTTTCGTATGTCTTCACATGCTCTTCCTGGCGTTTGATATCTTTATCGATCTGCTTCACCCGCTCGGCATTCGATTTGATCTGCTCTGAAATCAGACCGCGTGTAAAACGCGTGTACGGTTCGAGAAAATTCTCTGTGACATGCGCGTAACCGTTGTCTATCCGCAGGTCGCCGTTGGTGTCGATGGCAAAGAGCTCTTTCACCGCAGTCGGGTGCTCTGCGAGAGCCTGCGCGAGTTTCGCCTCGTCGACTTCGAGATAACCTTTGATAACCTCTTCGCGTTTGCCGCCGATGGCGCCCGTCGAGATGCCGATCTGCGCGAGCGTGCGCAGGTGCGGTTCGCGGTTCGTCGGATAAGCGTTCGAAGTATTCACTTTGAGACCGTTGACCAGCTGGCGTATCGTCGCATTCGTCGCGAGAATTCCCGATTCTTTACGCATCTCCTGGAATTTGCCGGCTTCTTTTACCCGAGCAGATTTCGCCACTTCTTCGGCGAATTGCAGCAGGTCGTTGTAGGCTTTAACGAAGCCGAGCACCTGCTTTTTTGCGGCGTCGTTGTCGTTCAGAATTTCTGTCTGGATGTTATCGGGCGAGGTCTTGAGCAGGTTGAGCGAAACCCCTTCGATGATATCCGCCAGATTATTGTTCGATTTGCGGCTGATGTCGATGCCGTCGATCTTGAGCTGCGCGTTTTGCGCCGGACGCAATAGATTCGGGAACACGCGGCGCTGCTCTTCTTCGCCAGGTGTCTTGTCTTTCTGCTCTTTCGCATGGTCGATCTTCGGCTGCGGTTTTACCGCGTAAGTAAGTTCGACGGGCTCAAAGAGGATATCCGCGCCCTGCGCATAAAAATCGACCGCGGTTAAATCTTTCTCGACAGGTATTTGTTGTGCGCCGGCTTTGCCTTTCAAAGAAATTTTTTCTTCGCGGCTGCCATAACGCAGCACAACGCCATAATCCGAATCGCGGAGCATCTCTTTCTTGCGTGTGCGCGTGATATTATAGGTCTCGAGTTCGATGCCTTTAATATTGATATTGTCTTTGATGCCGTCAGACAGGCTGTCGGGCGCATCGTCGTTATCGATGCTGTCGGCAGGCGACAGCGCCGCGACGGAAATCTTCGTCAGACGCTTGCCTTCGGCGCTCAGTTGTGTCGCGAGAAACCGGTAACGGCCCACAGAATTTTCAGGAACACTGAGCGTTTTTTTATCTTCGGCCGCAGTCGCACCTTTACCCGCGGCATTTTCGAGCTGCGCAGCATTGACCAGCCAGCGTTCGCTTTCGGATGTCTCGGGTTGTTCGGCGGGATTTTTTTTATCGCCGTCTTTTTTCTCTGCCGGTTTCGGTTCTTTACCAAAATCCGGAGTCACCGCAGTACTGATAAGGCCGAGACTGCGCAAAAGACCATCCGGATCTTCGATTTTTAACAACGCGTCTTCGCCCTGCGCAATGGTGTCGATGATGAGAATTGCTTCGTTTTCTTTGATTTGTACCAGCTTGGGGGTTAACTGTTTGCCGTGGTATTTCTGTATATGCTCGCGCAGCGACTGCAAAGTGCCGCCGTTAAAAGTCGATTCGATACCGCCGATTTTCAGCTTCGCGGCTGGTAACTTTTTACCCGGCGCGACGGGTGCCGTGGCAAAACTCAGGTTCGAAGC
>JAFLED010000376.1 GCA_017302045.1 Spirochaetota bacterium | reverse complement strand
GGTTACCTACCCGCAGATCGAAGGCCGCAAAAGAAAAAAGCTTCAGTATGGTGTTCAGCGGGGATATCGGTCCGGAATCCACATTTTTTCATAAACCGCTAAAACGCCCGAAAGTCGCGCAGAATGTCGTCATCGAATCGACATACGGCGACCGCATGCGTGTCGAAGAAGACTACGAGAAGAAATTCAAAGACGCCGTGCGTTACATCGTCGAACGCAAGGGCATTCTGTTGTTGCCGGCCTTCGCCGTGGGGCGTTCGCAGACAACGCTTTATGTTTTATACCGGCTGATGAAAGAAAAAAAGATACCGACGTTGCGGATTGCCCTCGATTCGCCGATGGCGGTCAAAGCTACCAAAGCCTACACGCGGTTCAAAAACGAGCTGACGGCCGAAGTTACAAAATCCGGTTTTTTTGAGTTTTTGAAATCGCGCAACGTAATGCTGATCAAAAGCGCCGAAGAGAGCAGGGCGCTTGTCGAAGCCCCCGGGCCGATGATCGTCGTCAGTGCGTCTGGTATGTGTACCGGGGGGCGCGTCGTGCACCATCTCGAGCACCGTCTGGGCGACACGCGTAACTATGTGTTATTTACAGGTTATGCCGGCGAAGGCACGCTCGCACACCAAATCATGAGCGGCGCAAACCGCGTGAATATTTTCGGCAAAGAAGTGCCGGTGCGCGCGATGGTTGCGCAAATACAGTCGTTTTCAGCGCATGCCGACCTGGGAGGCTTGCTCGACTGGATGCGCCAGTTCAAGGGCGAAGGTGTTGAGCGCATCTACATCAACCACGGCGAAGATGCCTCGCGTGAAAATCTCGCAAAGAACCTGGGCTTCATGCGCGGCGCGCAGATCGAGCTGCCGCGGTACCAGAGCACCTACTATTTGCCGTGTTGAACTGTTCATGCTTCGACAAGCTCAGCATGACGCTTTGTCACCCTGAGCTCGTCGAAGGGTGACTATACTTCAACAATCCAAACTTCTCATTCGCGCGCTCGAGTTCGCCGAATGTACGTACGACCTGCACGCGCGGCAGGTTGGCGATAAGCGTTTTGCCATAGGTCTTTTGCCAGATGCGGCTGTCGAGCAGCGCCACGGCTCCTTTGTCTCTTTCGGTGCGTATAAGGCGCCCGAATGCCTGGCGTAACATCGTCGTCGCATGCGGCAGCGAAAGTTCGAAAAACGGGCGCTTGCCCTGCGCCTCGAGATTCTCAGAGCGCGCCTTAAAGATCGGGTCGTCGGGCGGCGTAAAGAGCAGCTTGGTAATAATCAATAGCCGCAGTCCGTCGCCCGCGACGTCGATACCCTGCCAGAACGATTGCGATCCTAACAGAATCGAATTTTTGTCATTGCGGAATTTATACAAAGCGTCTTGCACGCCGTCTTCGAGCTGCGAAATCACCGGCAGATCTGTCAGCTCGCGCAGGCGCGTCGCTACCTGCATCAGATTGTAGTTCGAGGTGAAGAGCACGAGCGCGCCGCCGTCAGAAAGCGAAGTCAGCGATACGATTTCTTCGGTCAAAAGATCGAAATATTCGGCCTGTACGTCGGGCGGAGAACCGTGTTCGGGAATCAGCAGGTGCTCGGGTGCATAGAGAGCCGCGTGCTCGCGGTAGTTGAAAGGCGAAAAGAAAATATTGCAGTCGATGCTGCCTTCTTCGGCGAGCGGCAGCGCGTCGCCCAGGAAACGGTTGAAGAAACCGCGTCCGATGAGGTCTGATTTCTTAGCGGGGTACTCGCCGAACGGCCAGTAACCGATTGTCGCCGAAGTATAGAGCCTGAGTTCGGGCATCAGATCGGCGAGCGTTTCGCCGAGGTTCAACCTGCAGGCGTGCAGGTGAAACTTGTCGTTGCGTTTTTCGGACCAATAGACAACGCGTTCGGTATCGAAAGAAGAAAACAACTCCGCGAAAGACAACATCTTGCGCACGAGTTTCAGTTGTGCGTTAATGCCGTTCAAAAGCTGCGCGTCGAGGTCTTCTGCTTTCAGCGAGTCTAAACGTTCTGCGAGGTCGGCGAGCAGCGGCATGAGTTCGGGCACGTCGGTCAGGTTCGTGCGGATCAGTGCGGTGCCCGAGTCTTTGAACACCATATCGCTTTCGACTTCCCAGCGCGAGAAAAAGGTCTCCCAGCGCGTCAGGCACAGTCCCGCGAGTTCTTCGATTTCCTGCCTGAGTTCACCCTGGATGCCGGTGTGTTGTACGAGCGTTTTATCGATACCCTTTTTCAGATCGGCAAAATCGTGACGCCCGAAACTCGAGGTAAAGATATTGTAGCCCGTTTTGATCAGACCATGCGCTTCGTCGATAACGACGGCCCCGTATTCGGGCAGCGTGTGTTTGTCGTTGAGCAGGTGGTAAAGCAACAGGTGGTGGTTGGCGACGAGCAGCTGTGCATCGTTCCATTTTTTACGCTCGCGGTAATAGTTACAGCCCGTATAATAGGGGCAGCGGTTACCGGGGCAGCCATCGCTGTCGCGCGTCACCAACGCCCAGATGGAATCGGGGATTTTAGGCACACCGCTTTCGAACCGGCTGCCCGAAAGCTTGGCAGGGGTTGACCCGGGCCTGACACCGGGACGACGCTTCGCGACGGTCCTCATCGTCTCGCGAGCCTCATGCCCCTGGCCCT
>JAFLED010000375.1 GCA_017302045.1 Spirochaetota bacterium | reverse complement strand
ATATCAAAGACACGAACAAAGAGTTTCTCGAGTTCTTAAAGCATGTGCGCGAGTCGCACGATGGTATCACCGGTACGGCCTCGGGTTTCAAGAAACTCGACGAAGCCACCGGCGGTTTTAAGCCCGGGCAGATGATCGTCATCGCCGCGCGCCCCGGTATGGGTAAGACGACATTCGCACTCAACATCGCTCTCAATGTCTGCATGGACAAGACGCGCCCGAAGGCCGTCGCCTTTTTCTCGCTTGAGATGACCCGCCTCGAACTCTTGCTGCGTCTTCTCTGTTCGCGCGCGTTTCTCGATTCACAAAAAGTCCAGAAAGGCCGTATCAACGAGAAAGAGATGGCGCGCCTCGCACACACCGCGAAAGAAATCTATGAATCCGAGTTTTACATCGACGATTCGGCCGACCTGACAACCTGGGAATTCAAACAGCGCGCGCGTCGCCTGGGCCGTACGCTGAAGCAACAGGGTAAAGATTTGGGCCTCATCGTGGTGGATTACCTGCAGCTCATGACCGACCGCGATCGCGCGCAAGACGGCCGCCAGAACGAGGTCGCGGCGATTTCGCGTGCGATTAAACTTATCGCAAAAGATTTAGGCTGTCCGATTCTCGCGCTTTCGCAGATGAACCGCTCAATCGAACAACGCGGCAAAGACCCGCGCCCGCAGCTTTCAGACCTCAGGGAATCGGGTGCGATCGAACAGGATGCCGACATGGTACTCTTCATTCACCGCGAGTTTCAGGGTAAAGACGCGCCCGAAGACAAAAAGAATCTCGCCGAGATCATCATCGGTAAAAACCGCGGTGGGCCGCGCGACAACTTCGAGCTCGCCTTTCTTTCAGATAAGAGCCTCTTTACCGATTACGAGCCGGGTGCGCCGGTGCAATAAGATAAACCCGGGCGCTATTCGACAAGGCTCAGGTATTCGACGCCGCTTCTGGTTTCAGACACAATACGCCCCTTGCTGAGCTGAAAAGCGATGATACGCTCCGCCGCGGCGGTGGTCTCTGCGCGCTGCGCGGCACCTTCGCGCGCGACGAGAATTTCGATGAGTTTCGTTTTCGCCATCGAATGACTACGCGATTGCCGCAGCGTGCCTAAGATGTCGGGGATTTTCGCCAAGGGGCATCCGCCTTATTCAATTTTCCAGTCGCAGGTCTTATTCGCAAATGCGGTGGCCCCCGCCCGGTCTGGCGGAAAGGCTGTCTCGGTACGCGCCTGTAATTTGTCGCTGTTGTCGACGCTGCAAAAGCACTTCCAGTTGCTCCAATGCGCGGTCGTACAGCGCAGCGTGCGTGTTTTTCCGTCGGAGCAACCCGCCCAACGCGCCGTGTCGTTGGGGTGCTTAAAACTCGAATAGCCGTAGCGTTCGCCCGCCTGAACCGAAAATTTTTCGCAGGTAAGTTTCTTGCTGCATTGCAGCATGCAGGCGGCCAGGGCCAGAATGCCGGCGGTCGGTAAGAATCGCATAGGTCTTCGAATCGGAGTCAGTGAGCCGCTACGCGTGTCATTCCATATTCTTACAGTTTGTACCCCCCGTTATTCGATAATAAAATATGAACATTAACCCGGTGAGCGATATTGCCGCCAGCACGCAGGCGATGGGCGAGCTTTTAAAGCAGATGGCCGACGCCCAGCAGGGTATGGATGACAAGCTGCTGCGCGTTCAGGCGGCCGAGGCAGAACAAGCTTCGGGTACAGCCGGCATCGACGTACTGGCGTAAGCCACAGTCGGATTTACCCCTTCGGAAATTTCAATTCCGCGTGACGGAGCATGGCCGCCGCGCGTCCAGGTATTATGTCACATCGTAAGGTGACTTCTTCGAACCCTGTCGAGGCAGATATCTACCCGGTGGTCGCCCGTCATCTCGAGGCGCAGGGTTTCCAGGTCAAAGGCGAAGTCTGCGGTTGTGATCTGGTTGCGGTCAAGGGCGACGAGATCGTCGTGGCCGAGCTCAAGATTACTTTTAATATCAAGCTGCTTTACCAGGCCGTGCGCCGGCTGATGATAACTCCCATAGTTTATGCCGTCATCTTTAAGCCCAAGACGCGGCAGAAGATGTCTTACTGGCAAATGATGAAGAGTCTTTGCCGCCGCCTTAACATCGGGCTACTCGTCGTCGACGGCGACAAGGTACTGACCATTGCCGAGCCCGGGCCATTCGCAGGAAAGGTTATGCCGCGGCAAAAGGGCAAGGTGCTCCGTGAATTCAACGGCCGTAAGGTCGCGCAGAATGTCGGCGGCATCACGGGCCAGAAACTACAGACGGCATACCTCGAAGCGGCAATTCACATCAGCGTGTTGCTGAAAAAGCACCGTGAATTGAAGACGACAGAGCTCGTCGAGATGGGTGCATCCGAGAGGGCGTCTAAAATTCTCTACCACAATCACTATGGTTGGTTTCAAAAGACAGGTCGGGGGCAATATCGCCTCAAGGCAGGCGCGTCACGCACAATTGCTGCGCAGAATCCGGAGATCTGGGGCTACTATGAAAAGTTAAATATGTAGGATATTGCTCCTCACAAAGGGGAGCCTAGCCCCCACCTCTCGGCTGCAAAAACTGTTTTAGAGGGAAAAAACGATCAGTTATGGGAAATTAGGTCTTAAAGGACTATATTTTCACGGGGGGATATC
>JAFLED010000374.1 GCA_017302045.1 Spirochaetota bacterium | reverse complement strand
GCAAACATGAGCGAGGGTGGTACAATATAGGTGACAAAGGTGGGCGTTATCACGGCGTAATATTTGATGAGCAGCGCGGCGCCTTGTTTGTTTTCATTGAAATCTTTCAGTGAATCGAGCACCTTCACAATGATCGCGACGCCGAGCAGCAGCACCAGCGTGCCCAAAAAAGTTTTGAGAAACGATTTGAATATGTAGCGGTCGAGGATATCCATCTTATACGGGAAAGCGGAAGACCCAGAATCTATAGCCGAAATAATTTGTCACAAAACTGACGAACACAGTTGAGAGCTTGAAGACGTTGGTCAATAAGATATTATTTTCAGGATTATAGAGCAGGTTGAGGCCGTGAAAAATCAGCGCGGCAAGACCCAGTGTGAACACCGAAACCGTAAAAAAGCGCAGGTAGGCCGCACGGCGCTGAAAGGTAAAGCCGCTGTGCAGGCAAAAGGCAAAGAGGTTAGCGCAAAGAAAAGACGAAACCATGTATACCAGTTGCCGCCTGGGCCCGCCGGCGCCCAGTGCGAGAATCAGCGCGTTGTGCACGGTAAAATCGACGAGGGTATTCAAAACGCCCACGAAGGCGAATTTGAGCAGGTGCGAAAAACGGAAGCGCAGCAGCTCTGTTAAAACCCGGATCGTCTGTTTGAAAGTGACTTTGCTGCCCTCCTGGTCGTTCCAGCGCACGGCAACTTCGGCCACGCTCAGATTCAATACCGCGGCTTTTTTCAGGATTTCAAAGTCGAAACCAAAACGAATATTCGCAAGGTTGCGAAACAGGTACTGCGCGCCGCGGCGTTCGAAGAGTTTGAACCCGCACTGCGTGTCTTTGTATGGCAGGTCGAGCAGCAGGCGTATGAGCAGGTTGCCTGCACGGCTGACGATACGGCGTATTACATTCTGCTTCACGCCGATATCGCTTGCGGCGAGATAACGCGACCCGATCGCGGCATCGGCACCCGCCGCGAGTGCCGCCTCGAGCTTCGATAATTCTTCAATCGGGGTTGCGCCGTCGGCGTCGGCGATGAGCACGAGGCGCCCGCGTGCAGCCATCACGCCTTCGCGCACCGCAGCACCCTTACCGAAATTCTGGTAGAGCTTTAACGCGCGCACGTTTTTGAATTTTCCGGAGATAATGGCGTGGGTGTTGTCGCGGCTGCCGTCGTCGACGACGATGATCTCATGTTTCAGGCGGCGCTTTCGAAAATAACGTTCGATGAGCGGCAGGTATTCGGGCAAACGCTGCGCTTCGTTATATGCCGGTATCACACAAGAGATCGCAGGGCCATTCGCCGGTTCTGCAAGGCGACGCGAAAGTACTGTTATGAGACCGACACCTGCGAGCAGATTCAGGTAGGGGTGCAGGCGGGTTTCGAGAGCGAAGAGCCCGCGCAAAACAGCGGGAAATCCGGGAATGAAACGCAGCCAGAGCAGCGGCAGAATAAAGAAACCAAAATAAAATTGTTCGCGGATTTCAAACCCCGACGGCGGAGTGTCGCGGGCAGTGCGTTCATCGTCTCTCGTGAGTGCTATAGAAATCACGAGTTCAGCAGCGGGAAATTCGCCGGGCGCCGCAATATACACATCGCCGCCCTTAACCAGCGGGCGCAGGGCGATAGCCCCGCTGAGATTGAGTTCGCCCACGGCGCCATGCCGTGAAATAGTGAGCGTGCTGGAGCTTCGCGGGGCATACGCACGTATCACGCGGGCAATCAGTCGTTCGATATGCGGGGAGAGCAGGTTTAAAATGTGCGTCGAGCGAAAAAGCAACAGGCCTCTTTTCAAGGTTAAGGCAGACTGTCATTATGAAAGTGGATGACGCAATATGCCGCCGTGCCGGAGGGTTTTGCGGCATGGATATTTTTTTTGAGAGACTGAAGCGCGTCAGGGCGCAGCTGCCCCCCGACGGCGTTATGGTGATACCCGCCGCGCCCGCGGCAATTCGTAACCGCGATACGCATTATCCTTACCGGGCGCATTCAGATCTGATATACCTGACCGGCGTCAACGAAGAAGAATTGGCGCTGGTGCTCACGCGCGACGCTGTGCATGTCTTCGCGCAAGAGCGCAACCCCGAGCGCGAGCGCTGGGTTGGCCGCGTGCGCGGTCATACTTTTTATCTCGAACGGCTCGGCCGGGTGGGCGAGTGCGAAACCTCTGTCTACCTGAGTTCCGAGTTTGAAAAACGTCTGCCCGATCTTCTCAAAGGCAAAAAAACGCTGTACTACGACTTCGGTCTGGACACCGATCTCGACAGACGTATCTTCAAAACACTGCATGAACTCGCGATGTTTTCGCGGCGGGGTATTGGTGCACCGCAGAGCGTGACGAGGGCCGCGGCGATTCTCAGCGAATGCCGCCTCTTTAAAGACGATCACGATCTCGCCAACATGCGCCGCGCCGCAGCGATTTCAGCCGCCGCACATAACAAAGCACAGGATTTTATCTCGGGTGCCAACAAGGCGGGGGTGAGCGAATTCGAAGTCAAGGCGCTCATCGAACACGAATTTATGCAGGCCGGCGCCGACCGCCTGGCTTACCCCTCGATTGTCGCGGCCGCAGGCAACGCGACGGTTTTGCACTACGAGGGCACTTCGGGCCGCGCGCAGGCGGGAGAGTTTATTCTCATCGATGCAGGCTGCGAGTTTGAAGGTTATGCA
>JAFLED010000373.1 GCA_017302045.1 Spirochaetota bacterium | reverse complement strand
GCGGCTGCGATAAAAACATGCCGGGCTGTGTCATCGCCATTGCGCGCCTTAACCGCCCCGCAGTCTTCGTCTATGGCGGCACCATCATGCCGGGCAAACACCCCGACGACGGGCGTGATCTCGATCTCGTCTCTGTCTTCGAAGGCGTCGGCGCGCATGCCAACAAAAAGCTAACCGATTCGGCGCTCAAGGTGCTTGAAGAAAAATCGATTCCGGGTGCGGGCTCGTGCGGGGGGATGTACACCGCGAATACCATGGCCTCGGCCATCGAAGCGCTGGGCCTCAGCCTTCCCAACAGCAGCGCGCAGAATGCGATCTCTGAAGATAAAAAAGACGACTGCCGCCGCGCGGGTGAAGCAGTACTCGCGATGCTCAAGGCCGGCATTCGCCCGTCAGACATTCTCACGAAAAAGGCTTTTGAGAATGCCATCACTCTCGTCATCGCGCTCGGCGGTTCGACGAATGCGGTGCTGCACCTCATCGCCATGGCGCATGCGGCAAATGTAAAACTCTCCCTGGCGGATTTCACGCGTATCGGGAAAAAAGTACCCGTGCTCGCCGACCTGCGGCCGAGCGGTAAATACGTGATGAGCCGCCTGGTCGAAATCGGCGGCACCTTACCGCTCATGAAAATGTTACTCGATAAGGGATTACTCCACGGCGACTGCCTAACGGTGACTGGCAAAACGGTAGCCGAGAATCTGAAAAATGTAAAACCCTACCCTACAAACCAGGACATCGTCCGCTCTTTTGACAATCCGATTAAAAAAGACAGTCATCTCGTGATCTGCTACGGCAACCTCGCACCGGGGGGTTCGGTGGCGAAGATTTCTGGTAAAGAAGGTCTCTATTTCAAAGGTAAGGCAAAAGTCTTTAACCGCGAAGAAGATACATTGCCTGCAATTCTCAGCGGCAAAATCAAAGCCGGTGATGTGATTGTGATCCGTAACGAAGGCCCTAAGGGTAGTCCCGGTATGCGCGAGATGCTTTCGCCGACCTCTGCCGTCATGGGCAAAGGGCTCGGTAAAGAAGTGGCGCTCATCACCGACGGCCGCTTTTCGGGTGGCACGCACGGCTTTGTCGTCGGGCATATCACTCCCGAAGCTTTCGACGGCGGCCCGATCGCACTCATCAAGAACGGCGACGAAATTGAGATCGACGCGAAAAAGATGCAAGTCAACCTGCTTGTAGACGCGAAAGAACTCGCGAAACGCAAGAAGGCCTGGAAACAGCCGAAGAGCAAATATAACCGCGGCGTACTGGCGAAGTACCGCAAGCTGGTGTCGACGGCATCTGAAGGTGCGGTGACAGACGCCGGCCTCTGACCGCGTCTACCGGCCGGCGATGGGCATGGGCGCGGTAAATACGCTTGACCATACGATTAGGTATCGTATGTCGAGGCATGAAAGTCACTGCGCTCATGGACGATCAGCTGATTGACGAGGTACGCATGTTTTCGGGTGGGCGCAACATTACCGAATCGATGGTAATCGCGCTCACCGATTGGTTGCGCATTCAAAAAATAAAAAAACTAAATGCCGAGCTTGAAGGCAATCCGGTGGTATTCGCCCCTGGCTTCACAGCGGCCAAGGTGCGCAAGCTCAACCGGCGGCAAAGATATTGATTCTCGCCGACACCTCGGTTTGGATCGAATATCTGCGCGAAAAATCGCCGTACAAACAGATACTCCGGCATCATCTCGAACAAGGCAATATCATCACAACAGCGGCGATCTTCGGTGAACTCTTGCAGGGTGCCTCAAGTCAAAAAGACGCTGATCGCATCTTATCTTACTTCAATGCACTGCCCCAAATCGAATCTGACGCTGCCCTGTGGATTGAAGCCGGCCTGCTCTCTTATTCAAAAAAAGCCCGGTCGCGCGGCATCGGTCTCGTTGATATGGCGATCGTATGTTCGGCGCGGCGCCGGGGTGCGCGCATCTGGTCGCGCGACAAAGCTCTCTTAACTCTGTTAACCAAAGAGGAAAAATACCATGCGAAAAACTAAACTCATTACCGGCATTATCGTCGCGCTAGTCGCGGGCGTCAGCGGATATCTCGGTTATACAAAAATTTATCTGCCGAAAAAATTTGAGCAGCTCACAGAGAAAATTATCCAAAACGCCGTCGCGACGCTCGACGCAGAAAAACTCGCGGGTCAGGCAATCCACATCGCGATACCGGGTACCGAACTCAATGAACAGAGCCGCAAGATTATTACCGAACTCAAGCCCGGCGGCATTATCTTCTTTGGTTTCAACCTCGAAAGCGCCGAGCAGATTATAAAATTAACGGGCGACCTGCAAAAGCTCGCCGCCGAATTAGGATTACCCCCGTTTCTGATTTCGACCGACCAGGAGGGAGGTTATGTCAAACGTGTGCAAGACGGCGTATTGCAAACGCCGCCGGCGCGCAACCTCGGCGATACCGGCGACAAAGAACTCTGCCGCGCGACCGGCTACCACGTGAGCCGCGACCTCGGAGCACTCGGCATCAATGTCTTTTTCGCCCCGATCGTCGATATCAATAATAATCCGAAAAACCCCGTGATCGGCCTGCGCTCGTTCGGTACAACGATCGCGGCAGTCTTGACCTGCGCTCTGCCCTTCGAACAGGGTGCGCGCAGCGCCTTTCAGGCAGCGGGCGGCGCCATGCCGGTCATCAAA
>JAFLED010000372.1 GCA_017302045.1 Spirochaetota bacterium | reverse complement strand
CCGAATCTATTTCATCGAGTACCATAAGTTTCGGGTGCAGCATCGCCATCTGCAGAATTTCGTTTTTCTTTTTTTCTCCGCCGGAGAACCCCTCGTTCAGCGAGCGTTTTATCATCTCGGGCTTCATGTCGAGTCGACCCATGACTTCTTTTGCTTTCGCGAGAAATTCGCCTGCACCCAGCTCGCTCTCGCCGCGCGCCTTGCGCACTGTATTCACCGCGGTGCGCAGAAACTGCATGTTGTTCACGCCGGGAATCTCAGGCGGGTACTGGAACGCCACAAAAACACCCGCGCGGGCGCGTTCTTCGATTGGCATGGTGAGCAAATCGGCGCCATTAAAGCGAACACTGCCGGCATTCACGGTGAATTCAGGGTTGCCCGCGATCACATGCGACAACGTGCTTTTGCCCGAACCATTCGGTCCCATGATGGCGTGTATTTCTCCGGCGCCGAGGCTCAGGTTTATACCCTGTAGAATTTTTTTATCGCCTGTTGTGACGTGTAAGTTCTCAATTTCCAGTAATGTTTTTTGCACGGTGATCGATCCCAACTCTATATTCTCTTCAAAAATAACCGGCATCAGCCGTTGGCGTCCTCGAGGCTGATTTCGAGTAACTTTTGCGCCTCGACGGCGAACTCCATCGGCAGTTCGCGGAAAACTTCTTTACAAAAACCGTTCACGACCATGTGCACGGCGTCTTCTTCGGTGAGACCGCGCTGGCGCAGAAAATAGAGCTGCGCATCAGAAACTTTCGATGTCGTCGCTTCGTGTTCGACCTGGGCTTTCGGATTTTTGACTTCTATATAAGGATAGGTGTGAGCCGCGGCGGTGTTGCCGAGAATCAGCGAGTCGCAGCGGGTATAATTGCGCGCCTTATCGGCGCCGCCGCTCATACGCACGAGGCCGCGGTAGGTATTCTTGCCATGGCCCGCAGAAATACCCTTGGATATGATAGTGCTGGTGGTGCCGCGGCCGAGGTGAATCATCTTTGTACCGGTATCGGCTTGCTGGTAATTGCCGGTGAAAGCCACCGAATAAAATTCACCTTTGGAATTATCGCCTTTCAGCACACAGCTGGGGTATTTCCAGGTGATCGCCGAACCGGTTTCGACCTGCGTCCACGAGATGCGCGAGCTTTCGCCCTTGCAGAGACCGCGTTTGGTAACAAAATTGTAAATACCACCCTTGCCGTTTTCGTCGCCCGGATACCAGTTTTGTACGGTCGAGTATTTGATATAAGCGCGGTCGAGTGCGACCAGTTCGACAACAGCGGCATGCAGCTGGTTCTCGTCGCGCTGCGGCGCTGTGCAACCTTCGAGATAGCTGACATAGCTGTCATTGTCGGCGATAATGAGTGTGCGTTCGAACTGGCCCGTGTTGGCGGAGTTAATGCGGAAGTATGTCGAAAGCTCCATCGGGCAGCGCACCCCGGGAGGAATATAAACAAAAGAACCGTCGCTGAAGACCGCGGCGTTGAGCGCGCTGAAGTAGTTGTCTTTGACTGGCACAACCGAGCCCAGGTATTTCTGCACCAATTCGGGGTGCTCGCGCACGGCCTCTGAGAAAGAGCAAAAGATGATACCGAGCTTCGCGAGACTTTCCCGGTATGTTGTAACAACAGAGACGCTGTCGAAGACGGCGTCGACAGCCACGGGCGTATGCGTCGGCCTTTCGGCATCCGTGCCCTGGCCGCCCATGGTGCTTCCGGGCACCATGGGCCGCGAGTTTACATCCGAGCCTTCGACATTCGCGAGGAATTTTTGTTCGGTGAGGGGAATCCCTAAGCGGTTAAAGGTTTCGATGAGCTTGGGGTCTGCCGCATCGAGGGATTCAAGCTTCTTTTTCGGACGGGAGAAGTAGCTGATTTTCTGGTAGTCGATTGCGGGGTAGTTAACCTCTGCCCATTTTGGCTCGGTCATCTCTGTCCAGGCTTTGTAGGCCTTGAGGCGCCACTCGAGCATGAAGGCCGGTTCGTTCTTTAGAGCCGAAATTTTGCGCACGGTGTCTTCAGAAAGGCCGTTCGGCAGAGTTTCTGCTTCGATATCTGTGACGAAGCCGTACTTGTATTCGGTTTTCAAATCTTCAACGGCAACGCTGGACATCCGTCTAAAATATACTAAAAAATGGCCAAAAAGCATAAAAAATGTCTTTAAGCCCTTGGGTTAATAAAGCAGGTTATTTTTGATAATCCAGATACTGCGGGTTTGGCCGCACCGCTTCGCGGAAGGTACGCGTAGCCCAATCGATGTCTTCCCAGGTGGGTACCCGGTGGTTGATCCCGACATCGGGATCGATTTCTCCCAGAATCACGAAACTCTCGCGCTCCCTGGGTTTATACAGAATATATTTGTTAAAAAAATAGATCATGTGCCGGTCGTAAAACGCGGCGATGGCCGACCGCAGGTGTGTCTGCACCTCGTCGCTCTCGTAGTAGAGATCGGGGCCGGCATTCGCACTGCGCAAAATCACACCTGCGGCGCTGTCGGCGAGAAAAGGCTTCACCGGATCCTGAAAGTGTGCCGGCTTTTTCATCATCATCGCTATTTCGACGACGGGGAAGGGGAGTTTTTCGCCTGTTTTACGGTAGATGTCGACATAACGCGTCTTTTTCTGCGCGGCGTCATTGATATCGCTCGCGACAATTTTCAGGTGCGGTGCGACTTTTTTATCTTCATAGAGATCGC
>JAFLED010000371.1 GCA_017302045.1 Spirochaetota bacterium | reverse complement strand
TCGGAGCGGCCTACGCCGGCACCGCCATCGAAAACAGCATGCTCGGTGCCGCGCATTCGTGCGCCAACCCGCTCACCGCGAAATTCAACGTCGTTCATGGCGAGGCCGTCGGCGTCATGCTGCCCCACATCATTCGATTCAACTCCAAGCTGCCCGAAATTGCCGCCGTTTACGAAAGCTACTTCGGCGGCGACCTCGCCGACCGCGTCAGCGAACTCCTTTGGGAAGCCCGCATGCCGCAAAAGATCTCCGAACACGGTGTGAAGGAGGAAAACCTCCGCGATCTGGCCGAAATGGGCGATTCGGGCCCTGCGGTTGTGATGCGCGGCATCTCTGAAGCGCTCATCGCGACGGCCATGGGGCTTGCCGTGGCGATTCCCGTGGTGATTGCGTACAACGCACTGGCGCGCATTGTGCAGGATAAAATCTCGCAGGCCGAAGAGGTGGCGACACTCATACGCGCGATACGCCTGAATAAATAATGGCTGCTTCGAATAAAAACGGC
This sequence comes from Spirochaetota bacterium, assembly GCA_017302045.1. Taxonomy (GTDB): domain Bacteria; phylum Spirochaetota; class Leptospiria; order Turneriellales; family Turneriellaceae; genus Turneriella. The sequence continues at coordinate 2,197 of JAFLED010000371.1, read as the reverse complement.
TCGGGCCCGATCAGTGACATCAACGTCACGCCGCTTGTCGATATCATGCTCGTGCTCGTTATCATTCTCATGGTAACGGCCGAGTTTACCCGTTACAAGACGATTCCCGTTAGTCTGCCGAAGGTGAATGCCGCGGCGGTCAAAACCGAGCCGCACCGCGTGACCGTCACTATCAAAAAGACCGGCGATCTTTTTATACAAGATAAGGCCGCGACGAGCCTAGACGACGTTTTCGACCAGATCAAAGCGGCGAAAGAAACCTACCCCGACCTGGCGGTAATTGTACGTGCCGAAGGGGACCATCCGTACCGCAAGGTTCTGACCGTGCTCGACAAGATCAAAGCCGCTGGCGCCTCGAAAGTCGGACTTGCCGTCGAGGCCGATAAAACGTATTGACGGCGACGGCGCGCCCGTAACCTTCAAAGTCTATGCCGGGTACGGGCGCAAACCTGTTTTTACAGCGCAGGCATGCGCCTTCGTGGCTCGACAGCATTCAGGCAAAAGTCGGATTTTCACTACTGCTTCTGGTTTTTCTTACCATACCGGCCTTTTTGCTCATGGTACAAAACAGGTATCTTTTATGGTATTATCTGATCTATCCGATTTCAGCTTCCTTAGGACTCTACCTGCTTTCGCGGGGCAAACAATATATTGCAAGTCTGATTATCGTACTCAGCGTTTACGGCGTTGTCGTCTGGCTTTTTTCTCTCATCGGATTCACACCGGTCGCGCACCTGAAATGGTGGATCATCGCGCTTTTGCCCTGGGTAATGTTTAATGAAAAACAGCAGGTCGGGCTGTGGTTTACTTCGGCGCTGCCAGTAGCTTTTTCCTTCGTGGCGCCTTTTTTACAATCGGGCGGCAGCGTGCTTTTGCCCGCAGAACAGGATTTTATCCGGCAGATTCTGCGTATCTCTGTCGCGCTCGGTGCCTTCATCTGTATTTACTTTCTGCGCCAACACTATTACGCGAGCGAAAGATTGCGTGTGCAGGAAAACGAATTCTATTCGAATACACTGAATGCGATACCGCTCCCGATTATTATCAAAGACGGCATTACACTCGACTATGTGTTTTTCAACCAGGCAGCCCAGCTCACGTACGACCTGAATCCCAAAGTAAAAAACAACAATACTACAACCTTCTCTGAGTCGTGCGCGACGACCGTTTCGCGCCTCGACCAGGAGGTACTGCGCAGCATCACCTACCATATCGAACCCGACGAAAATCTCGTGCACCAGACGGGGCTACACTGGCATTTTCGCACCTACCGCATTCCGCTTGAGCTTACAAGCAGCGGGCGCCGCCTTTTGGTCACCATCAGCGAAGATCTGCGGGCGCTGAATCTGGTCATGCGCAAGGCGCAGGAAAACAAAGAGATGATCGGGCAGGTCTTTCACCTGCTGTCGCCGCTCTTTTTCCATTTTGCGCTCGGTATCGAGAAGGTGACGATCGCCACGCCGGCCGAATGGCTGAAGCCCTGGCAGGGCCTCGAGCTCGAAATCATCTCTTACCTTGAATACCACCTGCCAAGGCACCCCATTGGCACGGACGATCGGGCGGCACCGCATCGTTTTCCGCTCGCGGGACGGACATTCGACCTCTATTACGGCGCATTACCGCAATCGGGCGATATCTTCGGACTCGTGATACCGGTCCGCGATAATTCTTGACACACGCCGTTCATCAGAGGGTCATCCCCCCTATGCTAGACGTCGGCGAAGAAATCCGCATCCAGAAAAATTCCGGACCCACCAGTATATTCCTGCACATTCCCTACCTCAACTATGTGTTCTTTTTCTTCCAAAGCCGCGGCGCGTACAACATCGTCAAAAACCTTTACCAGTACAAAAAACAGGTTCCGGGTTTTTTTCAATCCACGTGGCTGACGATCAAATTTTCGCTATTCAGTACCATCGCCTCGACACTGCTCTTCAGCCTGCTGCTCGCTCTTGGTTACAACCCGTTCGGCAAGGTCCTCGCCAAATACATCTATTTCTTCGGCACCGTTTTGGGCGGCCTCTTGCCGGCGCAGACGCTCGCTTTGCTTTTCGGCGAAGTTCCGGGTAACCTGCTCTTTCCGACATTTAGCCCGGGCACCTTCATCGCACTCGGCATTTTGACCTTCGGCACCTACTTCATTTTTGGTATGGCAGGCGCCCTGCTCGCGATCTTCAATATCAAGGCGGATATCCGC
>JAFLED010000370.1 GCA_017302045.1 Spirochaetota bacterium | reverse complement strand
AGTACGCCGCCGACCGATTCGCCGATGATCACGAGAAACGCGATCACCGCAGGCAGGCCCGCTGTCTTAGTGAAATATCCCATGGTGCCTGAGAAACCGTAACCACCAAACCAGCCCAAAAGTTTCTGCGCACCGTGCGGCAGAATCATCGCCGCAAGCGTCAGCCGCAGTATTAACCCCGTCCAGTCGCCGTTGGTGGAGAGGACGCTTTGAATAAATTGTGTCATAATAAACTCCTTGAAGTTGTTATGATCTCTGAAAATCCGGGGAAAGTTCCGAAAAAGCCAAATTAGCCTTGCATTTGTCTGCAAATGCACGCATTCCCTCGGCCGACTCTAATGAGAGTCGGCCCAGACTTTTTCGGAATTTTCCTCCCCTATCAGAGACCATCGATATAGTTGACTTGTCAACCATCGAGACTAAGGTAACTCTAAATAGTTGACTCGTCAACTAAAAGTTGATATTTTGTACCTATGAAAAAGCTCACGGCGGAGGTTACGGTCTGGCGCGACCTGCTCGCGTATAACAGCGAGGCCTTGTTTCGTATCGAACGCGACCTCAATGCCGCGGGGGCTATCCCCCTCGCGGCGTACGATGTACTCATTGAACTTGAAACGGCCGCAGAGAAGAAGCTACGGATGTACGACCTTTCTGAAGCCTGCCTGCTCACAAAGAGCGGTATCACCAAAATCGTAAACACGCTCGAAAAACAAGGCCTGCTGCGCCGCGAGCGCTGCCCCGACGACAGGCGCGGCTTTTTTGCCGTCATCACAGCGAAAGGATCTTTCGCGGTGCGCAAGGCCTGGCTCGTCTACAAAAACTGCATCCAAAACTATTTTATATCTGCCCTGAGCGACGGTGAAATTGCCCAGCTGGGCAAGATTCTGCCGAAACTGCGCGCGCACATGCCAAAAAATTTCACGCAGGCCGCCTGCGCCGAATAATTCGGGATTGCCGCATGCGCGCCGCCGCGCAATAAGGAAGCATGCAGCTCAAGTGGTACCATGCGGCGATCGTCGTCATTACGATACTGGCAACCCTGCTCTTCTGGTCTTTTCATAAAGCCCAGCCGCAGGCATTGCCCGGCGACTACCGCAGCTTTAGCCGTGTCGGTTCGCAGGGTTTTGCAACACCGGCCGAGCTCGAACGTATGCTGAACCGCAATCCATCGCACCGCGCGATGCTCGAAGCTTACCGGGTGCATGCGCAATATCCTGATTTCTCGCGGCCACTCGACAAGACTATGGTCGATCTCATCGACCCGTGGAAACATATCGACGAACCGCTACCTCTCGTCGGCGATCCGGCGCTCAGAACCGAAGGCGGCGTGAAAAAACGCATCGAAGAGCTGAAAAAATCAGGCAAGAGCGACGCCGAGATCGAAGCCGACCTCAAAAAGTATTACGATACGCAGCCGAAATACCAGTTTGCGGCAAACCGGCATACGCTGACTTTTGGCGACGAGCTGATCGTCACGTTACGCGTCACCGACACGAATGGCGCGAAACTACCGTACACGCTCGGCGACGTGTTTATTCTCGGCGATCCGCTTTTTACCAAATCACAGCTCGGCAGCCCCGACTTCAACGACAACGGTATTTCGCCCGATCAGACGGCAGACGACGGCGTCACCACCTTCTCGTGGAAAATACCGGGCGAAGATAAAAAATACTGGGGCAACCTGAAACTCATCGTGCAAATCAAACCCAAAGGCGCAAAAGAGCCGATCGAAGTCAGCCATACATTCTTTGCGAGCCCGATTTCGCCGGCGAAATTCACCGATAACTTTTCGGAGCGCCTCGAGAACGGCAGCCTCGTCATCGACGCCGTTATTGACGTGAAACGGGAGTGCAAGTTTGTTTTTCAGGCGAACCTTTACGACTACAGGGGAAATCCGACACATTGGGTGACGGTGAACCAGGTTTTCGAACCGGGCTTCAGAACCGTATCGTTTGTTTTTTTCGGCAAGATTTTTCGCGACAACGGCTATTCGGGTAAATTTACGATACGCGATCTGCGCGGCACCTGCGAAAACCTGCCTTTTCCGGCGCGCTGGATCGGCGACCCGGCGAAAGCCGACGCGATTGCAAACGCAAACCCGCTCGAAGAACCGGTGCTCTATTACATGCCGTACACAACGAAAACTTATACCACGCTACGCGAATATGCTCTGAAAGATTTTTCAAATGCCGAGTGGAGTTCGCCTGAGAAAGACGCGAGGTTGAGAGAGATGGGAGAAGCCGCCCGGGGAGAAAATTAATACCTTACCCCAGATCAAAATCCGGGGCAAGGGAATTGGAAACTTATCTGCAGCCGAGACCGAGACTATAACAAGCGTTGTATTCGAGCTTAGCCGCGTTGTTGATCGAGTTCGAATCGTCGCCCGTGTGGACACGGTAATAGCCGTTTTTGCCGCTATCCCAGTTGCTGCCCGAAGCGCGACCGCTCCAGATATAGTGATAAGAGTAGCGTGTGCCGCTGAGGCAATTCGAGTAGCTGCCTGTGGTGTTCGTACCGCAGGTGCTGTGGTATGAAACCGCACCGTCGTCTTCACCAGGCAGAATAACAGAAGCGCCCGTCCAGGTGGCTTTGTAACCTGCGATCGCATAGACACCGATGCCTTTCATGTTGTTGTGGTTGTATGAACCGCGTGCATTGCCGGTTTTCAGCGCATCGACCATGCTATTCGATTCCCAAAACGCGGCATTCGC
>JAFLED010000037.1 GCA_017302045.1 Spirochaetota bacterium | reverse complement strand
CCTATAAACTGATTTGAATCGGCCCGATAAGATACGATAGATCGATCAGAGCTTTTGCCGAGATTTTTACCGACTTCCTCGGAATAACGGTATTCAACACCAATAGTTAGGAATTGGGTCAGGACTGCTCGTAACCGGAGACTTATGCCCCAATGGACACTCATAGAGGCGTAGGAGTTAAATACTTGGCCATTACTTTGCAGGGTGACGGCATCTCTGACACTCCCAAGGCCAACACCAGCAAGCAAACCGAATTCACCGAAAATTCGGTCCGGGTACAGGGGTACGGCAAAACCAACGGAGAAGGTCGCTCGACCTGTATCAATGCGGACCCGGTCGGCATTAGTCATAGCTTGCTGCTTTGAGATGTAAGGTTCGAAAAGGCCCAACGTTCGACGATTCTATCTGCGGGGAGTTGTACTGAAGCAGTAAAATACGACAATTCAGCCCCAAGCTGACCAGCAGGAAAATTTTCAGGGTATGTTTTTAAAAGACGTATGCCAAGATTCAGATTCGAGTCGTATGGGGTAAAAGGTGTCCAGACTTTGTCAGCATCGCCGCCAACTCCGTTGGTGTCTTCGCGCCTATTTGCACTTCTGCCCGAAATATTGCCTGACCCAGCTATAAAATCGAGATCAGTCGCTGATGCGGTGGAAAATGTCAAAAAAATCCATGCTATACCAAGTTTTGCAAATGGAGCCTTGCCCATATCTACCTGCAATAGGGGACGACGTTTAGTCAATCTTTTCCTTTTATATTATGTTAACGCTGAAATCTTTGAACTTCGCTTTTTTTCTAACCAATCCGTATCGTTCTGAAGAAAGGGCAAGGAAGCGCAATTATTTCGCATACCGTGGAATTTACCTGACGTTTGGTGACACTTGTGTCATTAATTCAATTAGGAAAGCCGCCTTGTGTCACCAAATGTGCCCGAAGCGCCTCGCGGCAAAGCACAAAACAAGCGTCCCGCTTGTGCTTTGTCCGCGATCTTCTGGCGCGTAGGGCCGAGCACGCGAGGAGCCACGGCACCGCAGCGAGCGCAGCAGGTAAATTTTGTTAGCCGCCGTTTCTGAATCCTGGAGGTGGCTTTGGGAAAAAAACGGGGCCGAAGTATTGAAATGTGAAAGGAACTTTTTCACCTGTACGCTCGGTCTTAGATGACAAGTCTTTTGCTTCCGGGGGTGTTTGATGCTCAGTCATATAGGGCACAAGTTCCAAGTTCCTGGCTCTTTCTTGCGTCGAAGGAATAAAAGTCTGGAAACGGTATCGCGCCACATCGAGAATAATCTGAGCGTAGGGAACACGCATATCGATGGAGTTTGGGCGTCTGAAAAGCAATCTAACTAATGGAGCCTTGCGGACAGGCATAATTTGACTTTCAAACATTACCGGCTTCAGAGAGGAGCCAACTCCATATCGCCTAATGAATAGTCTAGACTGTTCAAATGGTGGCAATCTCCTTTCAGGCATCAGGGATAGTGCATATTTTAGGAGAGATAAGTGGATGTCGAAGGGAATGTACCTTGGGCGTTCGGCTGTTAGCTTAACTTCTCTCTTCTCATGATTAACGGTGAAATCTGCTGTTTTTCCATAACCAACTTCAATGCCTTTATCATATGGCGACACCCAGAACTGCGAGTTAGTCGATTCAAATTTGGGAATACCTTTTTTCCCTTTAATTTGAGCCAGGGAGCGCTCAAACATTAGATAGCGCGCAAAAGATGACTCAAAAACTGATAATTGAGGGTTGCAAGCTCGACATTCCTGCCGCAAATAAACCTTTTCATTGCCCAGAAATTCGGAAATAGCATGCTTCTTTTGCTGGTCGGAAGCTTCAATATCAGTAAGGCAGAAACGGCATTTTTGAATCCGGCCAGAAATATAGGTTGGCCCCCGTAGCGAATTAGTCAGTGCAAAATCATAAACTACTGTTTCGTAGTTCTTTCTGAAATAATCCTGAATCTCAGTGAAAGACAGCACTTACGCTTGGCCGAACCGCGATGAGACATAATGTCAAGTCAGAAATGGCGGCTAACACCTATTCCACGCCACTGCCCTACCACTTCTTAAAGATAAAAAATACCGCCAGCACCAAAAAACCAAAACCCACCAGGTAATTCCACTTGAGCTCGTCGCTGCGGAAAACCCATACCGCAAAAATCGTGAAGACTACGAGCGAGACGACCTCTTGAATGACCTTGAGTTCGAAGAGATTGAACGGCCCGCCGTAGTTTTCGCTGCCGATGCGGTTCGCCGGTACCTGAAACGCGTATTCCACAAGCGCAATGAGCCAGCTGACGAGAATCACTGCATAGAGCGGCAGGTTTGAAAAACGCGCGCTCTTGTGTAGCTGCAGATGCCCGTACCAGGCGAGCGTCATGAAGACATTCGAAAGTACGAGCAGCGCAATCGAAGAAAGACCGGGAGACAAAAACTATTTAGCCTTGACCGTGACCGAGATGGTATGCGCCCACGCGGGGCCATACGAGACATGCGCACCGTCGGCGAACTGTAAGGTGATGCGGTACTTACCCGGCTTCAGCTCGAGCGTATCTTCGGTCTGGCCCTTGCCATAGTGCTTGTGTAACTCGTCGTTAATGATCACTTCACCCGCAGCCATTGCTTCTTGATTCACGAGAATGTGAAAGTGCCCCGTGCCGTCTTCGGGTTTACCGGCGGGTTTGATTTCCATGCCCGAGACATTCATTTTGAACTGCACGGGTGAGGTGACTTCGGCCTGGTCGGCGGGGGCAGAGAACCAGACCTTGCCGGTGTATTCTTTTTTCTTGCAGGCAAATACGACTAACGCCAGAAGTGGGATTAACATTTTCATGGATTTCATAAATCCGCCTTGGCTAAAGACGCGAAGCTGTAAACCGACTTTGCAACCCGCCGGAGCGTTTTTTCGTTGCTTTTGCCGGCCCTAAAACGAATGTATAGCGTGTCGCCCCGCCACATTGCCCAGATCAGCGCCGAATGTTCGGGCATCGCGCAGCGTGGCGGGCTCGGCAGCGTGGTCTGGGGGCTTTCAGATGCGCTCGTCACGGCGGGTCACCGCGTCACGGTCATTGTGCCTTATTACGAAGAAATTCGTCTCGCGGTTCGGCCGTTCACGACGCTCACCATCAGCTTCGGCGGCGAAACGGTGCCAGTTTCGGTTTTTCAGGGCCAGCACGGGCAACTCAATACGCTGCTCATCCACAGCGACAGCTTTTTCCGCGGCGAGTACTCCGACATCTATATCGACAGCGGCAAACTCGGGCGCGGTTATTTCGAAGACGATGCGCGCCGCTTCGCTTTTTTTTCGCGCGCCGTTGCGGAGCTCTTGCTCTATCTTTATAAGAACAACGATGCGGTGGATGCAATTCACTGCCATGACTGGCATGCGGCACTGGTGCATCTGCTGATCGCCGCGCACCCCGATTTCGTCGTGCTGAAACCGGTGCGCCGTGTTTTCAGTGTGCATAATCTAGAATACCAGGGCACAAGGCCCTGGCAGAGCGACACCACACCGCTGCGCTGGCGCGCCGCCGACGGCACGTGGGGATTAAAAGCGTTTCTCGACTGGTATCCCGAGCTTGCGGCGCTCGGCGAGGCTGAAAAAAGTCCATACCTCGACACGCATGCCGATATCCCGTGCATCAATCCGCTGCGCGCCGGGCTCGCCGCGGCGCATTTTGTCACCACGGTGAGCCCGACATACGCCGATGAAATTACGCACCCCGATAACCCCGCCGAAGATTTTCTCGGCGGCCGCGGGCTCGAGGCCGATTTTGTAAAACTCAAACGCGAAGGCAGGTTGATCGGTATCACGAATGCCATCGATATGGATTATTATTCCGCCGCAAATCTGCATCCGCCTTTTACCGACATAAATCTCGCTGAGGGGCGGCGAAAACATAAAGAGGCGTTATTGCAAAATCTTTCATCGCTTGTCGACAGGCTGGTCAAGAGTAAGAGCCTCGTGCCGGGTGTTGAAGAAGCGTTGCGCCGCAAGATTGCTGCTTTCGATACCACGAAGGCGCTTGCTGCGCCGCTCGTAACCCTGGTGAGCCGGCTGACAGAACAGAAGATACGGCTGCTCATCGACGCGTGGGGCCGCTCGACGATTCTCGAAATGTTGCTGCAGAAAAACTGCACGCTGCTGATTCTCGGTAAGGGCAATCTAGTGGGCGAAATGGCGCGCTTGACCCAGGGGTATCCGAATGCGTTGTTATTCGGTGGTTTCGACGACGACCTAGAGAAGACGCTCTATGCCGCTTCTGATTTTATGCTGATGCCTTCGGAGTTTGAGCCATGCGGCACGAGCCAAATGAAGGCAATGCGCTATGGCTGCCTGCCGGTTGCCTCTGCCGTCGGCGGGCTCATCGACACGATTGCCGACGGCAAGAATGGTTTTCTATTTTCGGGTAAGAGCCGCGAAGAAAAGAGCCGCAACTTTTTCGACCTCATGAGCGGGCTTATCGATCGCGCCGCCGATACGGCGGCCTTCGACACGCAACGTGTCAACGCGATGCGCACCGAATTTTCGTGGCCGCTGGTCGCAAAAAGTTACCTGCCGCTGCTGGTGCCGTGACCGCTTCTTCTGTAGACTATCCGTTGGGGGTGTTTCGGGCAGACGATGGTATGCACTTCTCTGTATTTTCATCGGTTGCCGAAAAAATCGAGCTTTGTCTGTTCGATGCCCATTTTACCGAGATAAATCGTGTCGCGCTCGCGCGCACAGAGAATGATATCTGGCGTGTTTTTGTGGCGGGTGTCGCCGCAGGCTTATACTATGGCTACCGTGTGCATGGGGTGTCAGACCCCGAACAGGGTCTCTATTGTGACCCGCGCGTCGTTTTACTCGACACGCATGCCCGGGTGATCCAGCGTTTACCCGGCAGCGAGCGTGCACTCGGCAAGATTGTTTTCGATAACTTTGACTGGTCGCACGATACCCTGCCGCGTATTCACAATACAAACAGTGTGATTTACGAAGCACATGTGCGTGGCCTGACGATGCATTTTCCGGGAATTCCCGATGCGATTCGCGGAACATATCTCGCGCTGGCCCACGAAAAAGTCATCGCTTATCTGCGCGATCTCGGTGTCACGACGCTCGAACTTTTGCCCGTACACGCGAAATGCAACGACGATTTTTTACAGCAGAAGGGGCTGACCAATTATTGGGGATACAGCACTCTGAGTTTTTTTGCGCCCGAACCGCGTTATGCGGTCGCCGATCCGATTCTGGAGTTCAAGACGATGGTAAAGGCTCTGCACAAGGCAGGCATCGAGGTGATTCTCGACGTCGTCTATAACCATACCGCCGAAATGGGCAAAGACGGCCCTCTGCTGTCGTGGCGCGGCTTCGATAACCGCGCGTATTATGCCTTCGACGCTGAGCACGGCTTCGTCGATTACACCGGTTGCGGCAATACGCTGAACCTCGCGCATGCCGCGACGCGGCAGCTGGTGCTGCAGAGTCTGCGCTACTGGGCCGACGAAATGCATGTCGACGGATTTCGGTTCGATCTTGCACCGGCGCTCTTTCGTGCGGGGGGTGCGCCAGACATGCACGGCGAGTTTGGCCGTGCGCTGCTTGCCGACCCCCTGCTTTCGAAACGCAAATTAATCGCCGAACCGTGGGATCTCGGGCCCGGTGGTTACGCGCGCGACGCCTTCGCGGCGCCGTGGTATGTCTGGAACGACCGTTTCCGCGACAGTGCGCGGCGTTTCTGGTTACGTTCTGGCGATGCACACGAGCTCGCGCATACGATGTGTGAAACCGATGTCATCAACTTCGTCACCTGCCATGACGGTTTCACCTTGAACGACCTGGTGTCTTACCGGGAAAAGCACAACGCCGCGAATCGCGAAGAGAACCGCGACGGCGCCGATGAAAATTACAGCGCCAATTTTGGTCATGAGGGCGAGACTGACGATGCCGAAACGATCGCGGCGCGGGCACGCGCGGCGATGAATCTCATTGCGACCCTGATCTTTGCGCGCGGTGTACCGATGCTGCTGGCGGGCGACGAATTTTTGCACAGCCAGCAGGGCAACAACAACGCCTATTGTCAGGACAACGAACTCACGCATCTCGCCTGGCAGAATACTGCGGCAACACAACACACCTTTCTGCGCGCTGCGCTCGGCCTGCGTGCCCGGTTCGATTGGCGCGATGCGGTTTTCGAACCGCTGCAAACTGAAAATACCGGTGCATTCGGTTTTCAAATCCGCTTTGCTGAAAGCGCGCTGCTTTTTCTTGCGCATGCCGGCGCGGGCAATGCGCTTTTCAGGCTCCCGGTAGGATATCCCGCGTACCTCGAAAGATTACACACTGCGCGCGCGGTTTTTGCCGAAGCCGTTTGGGGTATCTATGCCCTGCCGCCGCAAGCGGTCGTGGTGCTCGAAGGTTTAGGGCAGCCTTAATGTGCAGAGTTCCCTGATTTTGGTATTGAGTTCGCCGCGTTTCAGAAGATCTTCGAGAAAGAGCGGCATGCGGTAACTCCAGTTTGTTTCGTTCACCGTGCCGGGTACGTTAATGCGCTCTTTTTCGGGCGGGCCGTGCAATGCCTGGTCGAGTGCAAGCAGATCTTGCAGCGGCACCAGCGCGAGCGCCGAAGCGGCGCTATAGATATCGCGCAGCACATGTTCGAGAGCGTCTTCGCCCCGGTAATGGCTTCTGCCTTCGGTCGCGAGCCATTCGCGCAGATTGCTTGAATCGTGCACCGAGGGCGTGGCGACCGAGAGCTCGTTATAGTTGGCCGGCGATTCGAGACCATCGCCCTGCGGGCGCCAGCGCAGAACGCAGAGCGAGAGAATTTTGAGTTCGGCGAGAGTCGGCCCGACATAATCGGGCACTGCTCCCAAATCTTCGGCGCAAGCAAGCATTGCGCTTGCGGTTTTCAATGCCGAAAGAATTTCATGCCCCTGCCGGCGCTGCATTTCGGCGTCACCCCGCGTTTTTTTCTCCACGAGTGCCGCGAGTTTAGTTTTACGATCGTCGCTGAGAGCGGCGCCGGCGAGTTTACGCGGGAAATCCCACGCGGGGTAAAAAATTTCACCGTTACGGATAAGACAGCGTTCGCGGTTCGCGGCATCGGCAAGACGGTGTATTTCTTCGTCGTCCAAAAAATCACGCAACTTGGCGGATGACAGCACCGAAGACGGCAGGAAAAAACCGCAGTACCCCGAATTGTCCGCGGCATCGAGGCACCAGATGCGAAAGAAACCCAGTACATGGTCGATACGGTAAGCCGCGAAAAATTTTTCGGCCTGGCGTATGCGGCTTTTCCACCAAGCAAAGCCGTCGGCGAGGTGTTGATGCCAGTCATAGACGGGAAATCCCCAGTTCTGCCCGTCGGCAGAATAGTGGTCGGGGGGAGCGCCCGCCTTAAGATCGGTGCGAAAGAGCTGCGGGTTCAGCCAGACATCGGCGCTGTCGCGCTCGAGCAAAATCGGCAAGTCACCCTTGATGTAGACACCGCGCCCGCGGGCATAAGCCACAGCGGATTTTAACTGCTGTTCGGCGTGGTATTGCAGCCAGACATAAAAGCCCGTATCGGCGAGATTTTCGCGGAAAAATTCCGCGCGTGCATCTTTTGTATTGTTTTGCAGTAGTTGGGCAATATCAGCCGGCTTTGCGGCATAATCAGCCCAAACCTGTGCGGGCGCTTCACCCAGGCGGGTTTTGATATTCTTGTAAACGGCATAATCGACGAGCCAATCCTGCGCGAGAAAATCAGTCGGCACCTGCGCCGACAGGCGCGCCGCATCGGCATCATAAATCTTTCGGAGTAAGGTAAGTTTGTGCGCGACGATTTCATCAAAACGGAATTTTTTTCCCGTCGTCGCTGCGCGCCGCAATGCTTCGAGTTCGCGGGCAAAATTTTCAGATCCGGCTATTTCGCCGATGCGCAGATAAACCGGATGCAGGGCAAAGGCACTCACGGCAGAGTAGGGGCTGGGGTTTGCCCCGGTGTCTGAAACCGGCAACAGTGCGATGAAATTTTGCCCCGTCGCGGCGCACCAGTCGGCGAGAATTTTCAGATCGGAAAATTCACCGATGCCGCAACTCTGCTGGCTCCGCAGTGCGCTGACGGGAACTGTCACGCCGGCAAGGCGGCGCATGAGCGAAGGGTATACGGGTTGTGTTTGCATATCGGGTGTTTCTGCGTCGCTGTGCCGGGCCGTCGACGCCGAACTAGAGACTTCGGTGATACGGCATTCGTATGCCGCTAGCGAAAATCGTTCTCCTGCAAATTGAAAATCTGCCGCAAGAGGCGCGTTGTTAAAGAAGATACGGAACTTGCGCGTTATTCCGGTTTCATAGGCAATGACCCGGTCTGCAGAGCCTTCGACATCGAGCCAGCGCAGCGCATGGGCGTCGGCGAACTCAGAGCGCTGCGCCAGAAGTGGAGAAATCTCGCGCCGGTGCCGTGCGATAAATGCGGCGCGTTTTTTTTCGGCGCGTTTCGGCTGCAGCTGATCCATCGAATATTTTTCGCCGAAGCCCTCGAGCTGGCCCGGTGCCAAAAGCGGCATGCCGGGCAACGTCGCGATGAGTTTCATCGCGCCAAAATATCTATTTTCGTCGGGAAAAACTTCCGCCGCCGGTTTTTCATCGGGCGTGCTCAGGTAGTTTACAAACCGGTTCAGCGTTTCAGGCACGCGCAGATGATCGCGCATAAATGCGGCAAAGTCGGAATTTTTCTCTTCGGCGATAAAATGCATAAAGGCACTGTTATAGACGCGGTGCATGCCGATGCTGCGGATAAAATAATTTTCCGTCAGCCAGAATGCCTCGGCGAGCAGTAAGGTTCCCGGGCTTCTCTCACGAAAGGCGCCGACGAGTTCTGACCAGAATTCGGGCATGTGCCGGTCGAATTCGTCGGAGCTTATCCCATGCCCGGTGCGCCCCGCGATGGGGCCATGCCCCGCGGGAAACCACAGACGCTGGTAATGTTCCTTGAGCAGCGTCATCGCCGCGTCGAAGCGGATAAAATCGAATTGCGCCGCCAAACGCAGCGCAGTTTCGATCAGCGCCGCGCGCACTTCGGGTAAAAGATGGTTGAGCTGTGCGGTATCGTTCCACGGTAAACCCGTGCCGTCGTTACCGTGGTAGATATAACGGATCCGACCCGCGCTTTCATGGCGGAACACCACTGCGGCGTCGCTCTTACGATAGTAGCCGTCTTCGACCTGGGTAATGTTTCCCGGTGTTGAAGATAAATTTTCGCGCGAAAAGGTATAACCGGGAAAAGGTTTCACCGCAGTTTGCATGAACCAGTCGGGGTGCGCGTTGAGCCATGCCGAGTCGATGCCGGTATGGTTCGGCACCATATCGCAGCCGAGACGCAACTGTAATTTTTTTGCGCGCGTGCGAAAAGCGGCGAGTGCGGACTCTCCGCCATAGGCGTCGTCGACGCTATACGAGAAAACCGCATACGCTGAAGATTCAGCGGCGGCGTCTCCCGAGTCGCGTTTGATGCGCGCCGAGGCCGTACTGCGCTGCCACAGGCCGACGAGCCAGATGCCGTTCACGCCGCAGCTTTTCAGGAACTCCAGTTCTGCTTCGGGTATTTCGTCTAAACGGCGTATGTCGCTCTGGTATTCTGCGGAAAGCTGGGCGAGCCACAGCGGCACATTCTTCGCGACGACGACGAGATTTTTCATCCACGACTGATCTGTGGCATACGCTGCGGTGCCGAAACCGGCTTCTGGGTAAGCGCCCTGCCAGCGTTGCGGGCGCGAAGACGATTTCGAGAAACGCGGGTCGCCGCCGGGGGTCATCCGTCGAGCCGCCAGATATCGCGCGCGTATTCGGCAACCATACGATCTGAAGAAAACTTACCGGCATGCGCCGTATTCGCGAGGCATTTCGCGAACCAGAGTTTTTCATCCTGAAAGTCGGCGAGAATCTTCCGTTGGATTTCCATGTACGACTCGAAGTCGGCGAGATGAAAATACGGATCACCCTGGTACGTGAGCGCGTCTTTGAGTTCGCGGAAATCGCCGCCGAGTGCCGTCATAAACTGAAACACCTCTGCGAGTTGCGGCGTCTCTGCCAGCGCAACTGGGTTATAGCCGTTCTGCGCGAGCCCGCGAATGCCCTCGACCGTGTGCCCGAAAATATAAATATTTTCCGCACCGACCTCTTCGCCGATTTCGATATTCGCACCGTCGAGGGTACCAAGCGTGGGCACGCCGTTCAGCATAAATTTCATGTTGCCGGTGCCCGAGGCCTCGGTGCCGGCGGTGCTGATCTGTTCCGAAAGATCAGAAGCCGGATAAATTTTTTCAGCGAGGCTCACGCAGAAGTTCGGTAAGAATACGACCTGTATCTTCTTTTTGATGGCAGGATTTTTTTCGATATGATCCGCGAGCGCATGGATGAGCCGAATAATGAGCTTCGCTTTATGGTAGCTCGGCGCCGCCTTGCCCGCGAATACGAATGTACGGTGCTGATCGATGCCGTCTGTACCGGCGAGAATGTCGATGATGATGCGTATAATGCGCAGGCAATTCAGCAGTTGCCGTTTATATTCGTGGATGCGTTTGACATGCACATCGAAGAACGTGTGCGTCGGTAACTGCTGCCCGGTTTTGTCGGCGATGATTTGGCGCAGGCGCTGCCGGTTCTGGTCTTTGATCGTAAGCCAGCGCGCGCGCAGCGCGGTATCGTCTTTGAAAGTGCCGAGCTTTGCCAGTGCGCGCTGGTCACCCAGCCACGAATCGCCGATGGTCGCCGTGATGAGATCGGCCAGCGCCGGGTTTGCGGAAATCAGCCAGCGGCGAAACGTGACGCCATTGGTTTTACTGTGAAACTTTTCGGGCCACAGCCCTGCGTAGTCGGGAAAAAGATTCTCGCGCACCAGGCGCGAGTGCAGCGCCGAAACACCGTTCACCGCCGATGAGCCGACGACGGCGAGGTTGGCCATCCGTATTTTTTTAGGATGGCCTTCTTGAATGACGGAGACGCGCTCAATGACCTGCTCGCTCGTACCCTGTTCGCGCAGCCATTTCAGAAAACGGAAGTTGATGTCGTAGATGATTTCGAGGTGGCGCGGCAAAAGCCGGCCGAAGAGTTCGAGATTCCAGACTTCGAGGGCTTCGGGCATAATCGTATGATTGGTATAACCGATACAGTGCCGCGTGATATCCCACGCGTTATTCCATTCGAGATGATTGACGTCGACGAGTAGCCGCATGAGTTCGGCGACCGCGACGGCAGGGTGTGTGTCGTTGAGCTGAAAAAAAACATGGTCGGGTAGTTTTTCAAAATTTTTTTCGCTGGCGAGAAACGTGCGCAGCGCGTCTTGCAGCGTCGCGCTTACGAGAAAATATTCCTGCTTCAGGCGCAACTCATAACCCATCGCGTGGTTATCGCTCGGGTAAAGCAGTTTCGAAATACTCTCGGCGCGCACCTGATCTTCCATGGCGCGCAGGTAGTCGCCGTGCTGAAAATAATCCAGACGGAATTCCGAGGAGTGTTCGGCCCACCACAGGCGCAGGTGCGTGACGACATCGTTGCGAAAACCGGGCTGTATCATGTCTCTCGCGCGCGCCATGATGACCTCGGTGTCGAGCCATGTGACGGTTTTACCGTGCTGCGTGCGCCCATAGAACTCGACACGGTATGAGATGTCTTGCCGGTCGATGAGCCACGGATACCCGCGTTCGAGCCAGACATCGGGCGATTCGCGCTGTTCGCCGTTTGCGATCGACTGCTTGAACAGGCCGAATTCGTAACAGAGCCCCGCGCCAAAGACGGGAATATCGAGGCTGGCCGCGCTGTCGAGAAAGCAGGCTGCGAGACGACCCAGCCCGCCATTCCCCAGCGCGGCATCGGGTTCTAAAGCGAGGATATTTTCGAGCGAGAACCCTGCGTCCTTGAGCAAACGATCGGCCTCGGCCGCAAGATCGAGATTGATGAGGTGCGAGCCGAGCATCTGTCCGATGAGAAACTCCATCGAGAGATAATAGACGCGCTTGCTGCTGCGCCCGGGCAGTTTGCCTTCGACATACTGCTTGCGCATAATGTCGCGAACGGAGAGCGAAAGCGCCACATAGGCGTCGTAGGCACTTGCATCGCTGGGTTTTTTACCGAGTGAGAAGAGCAGGTGGCGGTCAAAGCCGTCGCGGAGCAGTTGGGCCTGAGGTACGTCGGTGTTCATGCGCTGCACCAGCGTAGAAATTGGTTACGGTAATGCGAGTATTTTCTGAGAGTGTCCCTTCACCGGCGGGTGATTAGATTAAATTTTAGCTGTGGTCGGCAATGGAATATGCTCCCGAACCGGGCCTGCCAATTCTGGTTAGGTACGGTCGGCTTGCAAGGCTGACCTACCAACCCGACAGCCGCCGGAGCAGCAAGGACGCTGCGACGGCCGACGCAACACCTGTCAGCCGTTGGCTAACAGCCGACGGGATGTTGTGGCGGTGTGACGCCGCACCGGCGAGCGTCGAAAGAGGTTCAACTAAAAACAAAGCGCCATTTCGCCCAATGATGCTTAACATGGCGTGCCGTTAGGCATGAAGGCGGTTGGTGAGTAGACCGAAGGTCGGCTCGAACCATCGCCGGCATGTTAAGCGCATTGGGCGATGTGATGAGCGCGACCGGTCTTCCGGTCTCCGTCTTCGGAGCAAGGTAAAAGGGCTGGCGTAGGTCGCTCCTAGCATCTTAAATGGGTTCTTTAGCTCCCTTCGCTTTCATCAAGGACCAAATTCTCTGTGCCTTTTGCTTTTTTTCTTCATTGTAACCCTCTAGACGATCCTGAACGCATCGGTAAGCCCAGAGCTTACCATTATCATGATAATTAGGATCAGCCCCATTCTCTAAGAGAAGTTCTACAATCTCTGGTTCATGCAACCGGCACGCCCAATAAAGCGGCGTCGAGCCATTTTTATCAGGCGTATTTACTACCTTACGACCACCTTTTGCTAACAATAGGTTTACAGCTTTACTATCCCACGTAGGCGGTTTATAGTTTCTTGGCACAAAAATCGAATCAAATAAAGGCGTTTGTCCTCGCTTATCCATGATTTCAACGGAAGCACCGTGCCTCAGTAAAAACTCTACCATTTGTAAATTGCCCTTGTAGGCGGCATAATGAAGGCAAGTCCTCTGAAAGTCAAAGTTTCGGGAATCTATGTCCGTACCCTTCTGAATCATTGCGGCTACGGAACCCATTTCATCGGCCGCGCAAGCATTCACAAATCTTTCAATTTCCATCAGCTTCGGATCAGTAATCCTTACTGGCTCTGCACATTTAATCATCAACAGCAAGAGGCCGATAATTTCCAATTTAACGCCACAAATAGCCATAGTTCTCCGTCATTGTAAGTGCCAAATCGCATGCGGTGAAGCCTAGTGCAGGGACCATTGTCCCATAATTTAGCTCATCGGGCATTTGGGTTCCTCTCTGCCCTTCTAAAGATGAATCCTCAGAGAGAATTTTCTCCTCTCCGCGCATACGAATAGATTCCGAATGTATCGAGGGCAAATAACCTATCAGCGCCAGAAAGAAAAGGTAGCGAAAAAATGTCTGCAAGCGGTTGCTCTTCGGGAGTTTCTTACCGATTTTCAAAAACCGGTACGCTGAACTGCATCAGCGCACCGGCGCGGCCCACTTCCAGTTTAATTTTAGAGTCTTTTTTCCACATAAACCAATCGCCGACGACCTTGGGATAATCGAGCACGTCGATACCGTTAATTTTTAGGATTTTATCTCCGATTTTCAGCTGATTTTCAGCTGCTTTTTCATAAAAACCCCGCACAACCAGCTCGCGATCCGCAAGATTACTGGGTTCGAATTTAAGACCGAGATAAAAAGCCGGTTTCGAGTAGAACTGTGCGATAAACTGGTTTGCGACATTGTACCGGAAATAAGCGGTGATATGCGGGTTCTGCTGAAAATTAACTCCCTCGATAATTTTTATGGCATTCACCTTGGGTTCGGTAAGGCTTTTGCCCAACAATACTTTAAATTCATTCAAATCTTCAAAGGGCCTTTCTGCATCGAGATATGCCCCGACCACAACTCCCCTATCTGCGACAATTTCATCCGTACCAAAATACGAAATTGCGGATTTCTCTGCTTTGGGAACTATCGCGAGGTTCTCGTTATAAAAATAAATCTGTGGGGTTAAATCGACTGCTTGATTTCCTGGAGGTGCGGGTGAAAATTTTCGTTCAGCCATTTCTGTGAGAGCCAGTTTTTTGGTGATTGCCGCGTATTCTGATTTTGCGTCGTAATAAAAATCCTTACCGAAAAAAGGTTCTTTTTTGAACATGCGTACGATCGGGCGCAGCCAGCCCTTGTCCGCTTCGGGTTTGCGGATAGAGTCATAGCGCTGGCGTGTATACGTGCTGTGATCTTTCGGATTCAGCAGCATAAAATAACCGAAACCGTTTTCGAGAGTTAATTCTGACGCGCGCAGCAGCGTGTAATCGACCATCGTATCCCAAGAGGTGTAGCCGTTAATGTTGACATAAACCGAGAATTCGTTGTGCCGTAACCGTTCTTCGGAATAACCACCGCGCATGCCGTTTCTTTGATAGGGAGTGGTGCATGCAGGTACAAAAATAATCAACAGAGATGCAAGGCACAATCTTGTCAGATACGTGGACGCAGATTTCATTTGAGTACTTCTTTGTTTCGATCTCAAAATTTCCACTCAAACCCGAAATTCGGAATCAGGTTCAGCGGGGTCTGCGGCCCGCGCAGCGTCGGGTTGCTGCCGGCCTCAAAGGGGCGCGAGCTGTCGAAAGCCTGCCGGACTTTGGGTTCGTTGTTGTAGACATTGATAAATTCAATAAACCACGAAAAACTACCCCAGCTGTAATAACTCTTGCGCGTAAAGCGGATATCCAGGCGGTGAAAGAGCGGGTAATTCGCGCTGTTCGTCGCGCCCGATGTTGTGGGTGAATATTGCGCAAAGCTCGTACCGCACGAAGATATACAAGTACTGCCGTCGATGGGCGTGTACGGAAATCCCGTAAACATTTCGAAGCGCGCGCCGAGCTCATAGACACCCCAGCGCAGAACGCCGATGAGTTTGACGACATGGCGTTGTTCGTAACGGAACGGATAACTGCGGTTGATATCTGAAAAATCGGCGCGTGTGAAGGTATAGCTCACCCAGCCGAAAAAGCCGTCTTCGTTTTCTTGTAACGATTTGCGAAAACTGACTTCGACACCGCGCGCGAGCGATGCGCCCGAGTTATCATAGTAGATGCCCTGTACCAGATCGGGGTCTGCCTTGTTGCGCATCTGGTTGTAGAGATTGTTGTAAAACCCTTCAACTTTAAAGACGCCGAGACCGATTTCCTGTTCGAGCGCGACGCTGCGGTGTACACCTTTCTCCGCCGAGAGGTAATCCGCCGTGACTACGCGAGCCTCGCGCCGGCTCGCCTGATTGAAGCGGTACCAGTTCGTCTGCGCAAACGACGAATAGAGGCCACCTGCGACTGAAAGAGTTGTATTCGTCGGGAATTTATAACCCGCCAAACCGCGGAAATCCACCGTCGCTTCTTTAGAACGCGCGAGAAAATCGGAGCGCACACCGGGCGTCACAAAAAAACCTTTATATTCGAAACGATTATCGGCATATGCCGAGACCAGGTGGTTTTCGCCGAGTGCCGCGACGCTGACGATGTCGAAGTGGTCGGGGTTGTTGAAGTCGGCCTGCCCTGAAGGGATCGTCGCCTTGATCTGTTGCGTCGTGCCCGAGCTGTTGAAATGAAAAAACTGGTAGTCGATGCCCGCCTTGAGCCGCGCCTTGCGGTCCCAGTAGTAGATGTCGAAAATTTCCCTGAGGCCTGTGATATTGGGGCGCGTGTTGACGTCGATGATGCCGAGCGCACGGCCCGGCGCCTCACGGTAGAAGCGGCTGTAGATCAGCGTGTTGAAGAGCAACGTGCGGAGCTTCACGTTGTTCGACGGTTTATAATCGTAATACACACTCTGGCTGTGCGACGAGATATCGTTGAAGACGGTGAGATCGCCCGCGTCGGGATTTTCACCCGCGGCGACGCGTTCTTTTTTTTCTTCGTCCGTAAGTTTGCGGATGAGTGTAAAGGTATCGTAGCTGCCGAAGACGAACATCGAAACCGCGTGGCGGTTGCCGTCGCCGAGATACCAGCGCGCCTTCCACTGGTAGTCGTAATATTCGGGCACAGCGACGATTTCTTTTCCGGTGATAAGTTTATAGATCGGCGGCACGAGCAGAGAGAGATACCCCACGCGGCCCGAGATCGAGAAAAAACCGGTATCGACATTCGCCTGTTTGCGTGCCTCGAGGTCGGCGGCCTTTTGTTCGGGCGTCGCATCTGCCGGCAACGGCGGTAACTTGGGCGAAAAGATCGACCAGGGCGCGGCGAAAAAAGCGTTCGAAGAAATAATCCCCACCTGCAGATTTGTGGTCGGCTTGTTCATCGTTTCGATAGTGCGGATGTCGATCACAGCCCCGAGCGCCTGGCCATAATACGCGGGAAACGCCGAGCTGAAGAGCGTCATGTCGTCGATGAGTTCGTTCGAAATCACCGACTGAAAACCGCCGAAGTGCTGCGGGTTGATGATCGGCACGTCGTCGATAAAATAGCGGTTCGCGGTGTCGGGTGCGCCGCGTATAATGAGCGGCCCGAAAATACCGCCGGGGCGGTTGACGCCGGGCAGCGTTGCAAGCGCCGAAATATTATCGCCGAAGGTTGCCGGTACCGACTTGAGCTCATGCTGCTGCAACATGTGTTTTGAAACATTGTGTTTTTCGTCATGCGTGATGAGGCGTACGGTCTGCGTGCGCCGCACTTCGAGTGGCATGGTGACGGCGAATTTTTTTTTCAGCGGATAAACAAGCTGGGTTTCGGTGATCTGTCGCCCAGGGGCACTAAGCCGCAGCGTGTATTTGCCGGGTTTCAAATCGGGCAGCCGTAACTTACCCTCATAAAAATTCGTTTTGAATTTTGCCTCGGCAATTACCGCGGTGCCGAATTCGACGAGATCGTTGGTTTCGCCCGAAACGGTAATTTCGGCTGCCGTAAGCGGCATGAGGCCTAGCGATATGACGGCAATCCAGCGGTGCATCGGAAACCAGCGGGCAAACTCTGTGCGGGGGCCGGAGCTGCGAGAAATTATCCGCTGCGCCTAGTACAATCTTGTAGCGATCGCTACAGCATCATTTTCCTTGCCCTGCTCCCTAAAATTTCGTTTCTGGCGACATGACAACTACATTCACAGAACCGTCCACGACCCAGAAAACCATGAAATACCGCTTGCCCGATGAAGTGATGGAGTTCCGCGAACAGGTTTATGACTTCGCGGTGCGCGACATCCGCCCGTCTTCTGAAGCCCGCGACCTTGCCGGTACATGGGATCCCGCACTCTGGAAAAAAATGGCCAACATCGGCCTCTTAGGTCTCTCTGTGCAAGAAGAGTATGGCGGCAGCGGGGCATCCTGCCTGATGACGACTGTCGCGCACGAAGCTTTTGCCGAAGGTTCGCTCGACGGCGGATTAACACTTGCGCTGGGCGCACACGCGATCATCGGTACGATGCCGATTGCTCTGCTCGGTACCGAAGCGCAAAAAAAGAAATATTTACCCAAACTCGCCTCGGGCGAATGGACTGCGGGGTTGGGTCTTACCGAACCCAGCTCTGGCTCAGACGCGGCGGGCAGCATGCGCACCGTCGCGGTGAAAAAGGGCGATCGCTATATCATCAACGGTTCGAAAATGTTTATCACCAATGGCCCCATCGGCGACGTCTTTGTCTGTATGGCGATCACCGATAAGAAGAAGGGCGCCTTCGGCGTTTCTGTCTTTATCGTCGAGAAGACCTTCAAGGGTTTTTCTGTCGGTAAGAAGCTCAATAAGATGGGCATGCGGACATCCACCACTTCTGAACTCATTTTCGAAGACATGGAAGTACCCGCCGAGAACATGATCAGCGAAGAAAACTCGGGCTTTCTGCGCGTCGGCCGCGCGACGCTCGAATGGGAACGCACGGTGCTCGTCGCCGCAGGCCTCGGCTCGATGAAAAACCTGATCAGCGAAGGCACGCGCTATGCGAAGCAACGCGAGCAGTTCGGCGAACCGATCATCCGTTTTCAGGCGATACAGGACAAGATCGCGCGCAGCCGCTACAAACTCGACGCCGCGCGGCTCTTGATCTACCAGAGCGCGATCAAAAAAGATTTAGGATTACCCGCACCGATCGAATCTTCAATCGGTAAGCTCTATACCACCGAAAGTAATGTCGAGGTGGCTTACGATATGGGTCAGGTTTTCGGCGGTTATTGTTTTATTCACGAATATCCGGTCGAACGTGCGTACCGCGATGTGCGGCTTTCGACGCTCGGCGCGGGCACATCTGAAGTCATGCGTTCGATCATCGCTTCGAACATGAAAGAGCTGCTGCTCGACGCCGATCTCGACGCCGAGCAGAAAGAACTCTTCCACAGCTTCCGCAATTTTTGCCAGAAAGAGCTGGCACCGCGCACGGCTGAGATGGACAAAAAAGGGGAAATCCCCCGGTCGCATTTCGAAAAACTCTACCAGGTCGGCTACAATGGTCTCGGTCACGAAGAATCGGTCGGCGGTTCGAACAGTAACTATTTCATGGCGACACATTATCAAGAAGCGCTCGCCGAAGCCTGCGGATCGACTTTCTTTTCAGTCGGTGCGTCGGTAGGGCTGTTCGGCCTGCCGATTCGCGAACACGGCACCGACGCGCAGAAGGCAAAATATCTGCCTGAAATCGTGCAGGGAAAAAAGATCGGTGCGCTGGGCGTCACCGAACCGGGTGCTGGTTCTGACGTTGCGAACATTCAGACGAAAGCCGTTTTCAAGAACGGCAAGTATTACATCAGCGGCACCAAAACCTATATCACCAATGCACCGGTCTGCGACCGGGTATTGATTCTCGCGGTAGCGGAGAAAGACGGCAAAAAAGTGGGGCAGACTGTCTTTATTATCGATGCGCATGCGAAGGGGGTATCGCGCGGCAAGCCGATGGAAAAATTAGGCCTCAAGGGTTCTCCCACCGGTGAACTTTTTCTCGACGAAGTCGAGGTTTCTGAGGCGGATATCCTCGGGCGCGCGGGCCGCGGCTTCGCGATCATCATGTCGGCGTTTAACCGCGAACGCCTTGCGCTGGCGGCTTACTCTGTGGGCGTTATGGCGGCCGCGATACAGCACACGCGTAAATACGCGAAAGAAAGAAAATCTTTCGGGAAGTCGATCATCAAACACCAGGCCGTCGCGTTCATGATTTCTGATATGATCACGAAATACGAGGCCGCGCGCCAGCTGCTGCACGAAACCGCATGGATTCTGGACCAGGCAGGCCATGAATCGCACTATGTGCATAACGGCGAAAAAATCGAACTCACCGCACGCACAGCCTCTCTGAAACTCATGGCTTCCACTTATGCGCGCGAAGTAACCAACCTCGCGGTTCAGGTATTCGGTGGTGCGGGTTATATCGAAGATTTTCCTGTGGCACGCCTCTACCGCGACGTGAAGCTCGCCGAAATCGGTGGGGGTACGTCCGAAATTATGAAATCGATCGTCGCCCGATCGGAATCCAAGAAGGTCTGAATTGAAAATACCCGAAAAACGTTCCCGTATCCTGCGCGCGCTGAATTCGATGCAGCTGCGCTTTGTGGATGCGGTCTACCGTAATCCGGGTAAGATTTTGCTGGCGGTGCTCGCGGTCGCAACGGTTGCGGGCTATTTCACGTTCAGGCTCTTTCAGGATGTCCGTACCGATTTTGCGACGCTGTTGCCCGAGAACGACCGCAGCGTTGTGCATGTTAAAGAAGCGACGGAACGTATGGGCGGTGTGGGTAATGTCTTTGTTTCGATCCATTCGCCCGATTTCGAGGCAAATAAGAAATTCACCGAAGCATTCGCGGCGGTGCTGAAGACATACCCGAAAGATCTCATCAAGTTTTTCGAATACCGGACTACCGAAGCGGCAAACTTTTTCAAAGAGCACCTGTTCTATTACCTAACCATTGACGAGCTCAAAGAACTGCGCGGGGCGATGCAGAAACGTTTCGAGAAAACGCGGCTCGGTGCGATCGGGCTCGACCTCGACGATTCGAATCCCGACGCGCAGATCAAGAAGTTGCTCAAGAAAATCTTCGGAAAATACCGCTCTGAGAATCCGTTTGGCCCGAACAAAGACGGCTATTTCACCGACGAAAAAGGCCATTCGCTCGCAATCATCATACGCCCGACAGGCGACGCCGCCGACCAGAAGTTTTCACGCGCCATCATCGAGCGCCTCAAGGCTGATATTGCGGCACTCAAGCCCACTTCGTTTCATCCGCAGCTCGAGGTTGGTCTTGCGGGTACATACGTATCTCTGCTCGAGAATTTTTCGAGTGTAATTCAGGAAACCGTCGAAAGCGCCGGTATCACGATTTTGCTCGTGCTGCTTTCGATCTGGTACTTTTACCGTTCGGTGCGTATGGTCGCGATGCTCTGCGCTGGCATTTTGTTTGGTATTCTCGCGACGTTCATGCTGACGTATTTTAAGATCGGTTATCTTAACCAGCAAACGGCTTTTCTCGCATCTATCATCGTCGGTAATGGTATCAATTTTGGTTTGATTTTTCTTGCGCGGTATGTCGAAGAGCGTGGGCACGGTCTGCCGTTGCGGCGGGCTCTGTTGCGCGG
>JAFLED010000369.1 GCA_017302045.1 Spirochaetota bacterium | reverse complement strand
TCCGGTGCAGGGTCAGGCGACCGGTGAGCCAGTCGAGATCGGCGGGTTTCAGCCGCGCGGCGAAGCGCTGCCGCAGATCCCTAAGATCGGCGAGATACAACTTCAACTGGCTATTACGGTGCCACTGGTGGTGCAGTGCGATTTGGGCAATCAGACGGCTGCGCTGGTCTGAATTCAGAGCGAAATAAAAATCAATACGCTGCAGAATGATTTTCGGCAGCAGGTTGTTGTACGCCAGCTTGCTGAAAGCCTTGACGCAGGAAAAAAGGACCAGCGCTGCAACGAGGGGAAGACAAAGGCGTAATAGGCGCCGCATAGGCCGCTGTGCGAGTTGGCATGAACCGGTCATGCTCTTTCTAAAAGGCGCTTTACGCCGCGAAAAACCGCCGATTGCGAGAAATCGTGCTATTGAAGCTCTTCGTACAAGGCCTCGCGCTCTTACCCTTGGCAGCCATATTTATCGCTTTATTGGGCACGGCGCTTGTACCCGCGGTAGGGGTTTTTCGTGGGGCAGCCCAGCTGGCGCAGGATTTACCGCTGTGGGGGCAGTATTTTTCGTATGGGGTGGGTATCGCCGCGGCCTTTTTCGCCTATGGTTTTAGTCTCATGCTGGTCATCCCCGCCGCGTGTTTTGTGCTGCGCGCGTATGCGCGCGAATACCGCGGCCCGTACTTTTCGGCCGAGGCGCTGCGCTGGTATTTCAGTAATGCTCTGCTTTATCTCGTGCGTTATACTTTTCTCGAATTTGTGACGCCGACGCCCTTCGGCAATATTTTCTATAAACTCATGGGCATGAAAATCGGCGACGGCGTGTTTATCAATACGACGCATATATCTGACCCCGCGATGATCGAAATCGGCGACCATGTGACTGTCGGCGGTTCTGCGGTTCTCGTCGCACACTACGCGCAATCGGGATATCTGATTGTTGCGCCGGTAAGCGTCGGCAAAGGCGCGACGATTGGCCTTCGCGCAACGGTGATGGGCGATGTCGTCATCGGCGCCGGCGCGCGCGTTTTGCCCAATTCGGTGGTGTTGCCGAAAACGCGTATCGCGGCGGGTGAAACCTGGGGCGGAGTGCCCGCCGTAAAGCTCGACCCCGATTCATTAAGGCCGCTCGATGCCGCGGGTAAAACCGCTCGCCGAAAATAAAACGGGGGAAATCCCCCTAAGCCTTGCGGTATTTTTCTACCAATGGATCGATGATACGAAACCACAGCGGCGGCACGAGCGCCAGCGGGAACATCGCGCCATAACCGCCGGGCAGTTGCGGGCTTTCTTCGCGGTGACTCAGCAGCTGGTAACGCAGCGTCGGGTTATGGTGGTGGTCGCTGTGGCGCTCGAGATGGATCATATAGAGATTCGACAACAGTTGGTTTGCGTTCCACGAATGCCGCACCGAAACCGGTTCGTATTCTCCGTTCGCCGTTTTTTTGCGTTCGAGCCCATAATGCTCGATGTAATTGATGAGTTCGAGCATACTGAAGGCAAAAAAACTCTGCGCGATAAAAAAGATGAGTGCATAGAGACCGATAAAAAAATAACAAGCGGCCGCGATCGCAAAGGGTATCAGCGTGAACCATAACATCTGGTTGCGCCACCCCCAGGCGGAATAACCTTTATGCCGCAGCCGTGCGAGTTCGAGGCGCCAGGCGCTGCGATAGCTGCCACCGACGGAGCGCAGCCAGAAAGCATAGAAGTTTTCGCCCTGCCGCGCCGACGAGGGATCTTCGGACGTCGCGACGCGCGTGTGGTGGCCGAGATTGTGTTCGATGATGAAATGCATGTAAGAGACCGAAGCGAGCAGTATCTTTGCGAGCGTGCGCTCCCAGGCATTGTTGCGGTGCCCGAATTCATGCGCGATGATGATACCCGAGCCGCTCATCACCGCGAGCGACAGGCCGAGACCAATTTTTTGCCAGAGCGGCAGCACATCGCGCTGGATCTCGCAGGCCCCCCAGACGAGCAGTGCAATCTGACAGGGTACCCAGAGCACCGGCATGATGAGAAAAAAAGCATCGCGGCTAAGGGCACCAATCTGCGCGGGTGTCGGGTTACTCGTGTCGTGGCCAAAGATCTGGTCGGCGATGGGTATAGCGACGAAGACCAAAAGCAGGGAAAAATAATTGAACCCGATCAGATATCCGACAACGATCTGCACTGGCATCTGTATCACAAGCAGGAAAGCCCACTTTTTCTTGCTGGTCATGCGGGCGTCCCCTCTGCGATGAGCTTACGCAAAGCCTTCTTGTCGACCTTGCCAATAGGCGTCATCGGTATGGCTGCGATGAAATCGACGATACGCGGTATTTTATAGGGGGCAAGCTTCTCGCGCGCGAACTGAATAATTTCTTCGCGTAGCCCTTTCTGGTCTGCATTGCGGTAAGCCGGGGCAAGTTGCGCAATGAGCTTCACGGTTTCCGTCGCTTCACCTGCAGCCTTTTCGCCGAGTATCGCCGCCACCTCGATGGCCGGGTGCTGCAATAATACGGCCTCGACTTCTACCGAAAATACCTTATAACCGCCGACATTGACCATGTCTTTCAAACGGTCGACGATCGTGACATAACCAGCGCCGTCGATACGAGCCACATCGCCGGTGTAGAGCCAGGTTTTGCCGTCGCGGTTTTTCAGCGTGTTCTGCGTCTCACCGCTGTTATTCCAGTAGCCCTGCATGACCTGGGGGCCCGAGGCGATGAGCTGGCCTTCGCCCCCCGGGTCT
>JAFLED010000368.1:1940-2818 GCA_017302045.1 Spirochaetota bacterium | reverse complement strand
GGCACTGCGCATTGCCCGAAAATTTACGCAATTCACCGCGGCAGCGGATGGCCAGATCAGAATAACCCTGCCGCGAAACCTGCGGCCCGAAGCTCGCGGCGACGCCGTTCAGGATTTTTTCATAAGACAACGAGACATTCATGAGCTCGGGAAAAGCCGCGAGCGACAAAAACAGGCTGTAATTGAGATTGCCCGGCGTGTGCAACACCGAACCGCCGCCAGAAATGCGCCGGTAAACCGGGGGATGTCCCTTGTGTTGCCAGATCTCTTGCGCAAGTTCGAGCGATTTACCGAGCACGAGCGCCGGAAAGTTCTCGTAGAAAAAAAGATAGAGTGCCTGCGGGTCTTTTTCTTTCTTCAGAAAAAAATCCTCGAAGGCGAGATTGAGACCGCAGTGGCGCGCCGGCAGAAACGTGCTGTAGAGAATCAATCTCGCTCAGCCGCGTTTTTGGATCACCAGTTCGGCGGCCGCCTCGTGGTTATCGAGCACGAAATACGCGCGTTCGGCCGCGAGCGCATGCGAGATACGATCGGCGGCGAGACTGCGGAGCGCTTCGCTCGACCCGGCATAACGCACGGTATAATCGGCCGGCAAGGAAAAAATCTGCGTCACGGCATTGGAAAGCCCTTTGAGTTTCAGGGTACCGCCCGCAAGCTCCAGAGCGGCCACAGACCACGGCGTGTAGATATTTTCAACCCGGGCTTCGCCCATCAGCCATTTTTCGCGGAAGCCCGAGAGCCAGATCAATGCTTCATCGCCATTGACGAGACGCACCTCGCGCACGACGAGGTTGCGTATCATGATGATCGATTCGGCCGACGCCCAGCCATGAAACCCGTCGCCCATACAGCCGCCACCCGAGCGCACGTGAATCGCC
>JAFLED010000368.1:0-1930 GCA_017302045.1 Spirochaetota bacterium | reverse complement strand
GAAACGTGTATGCCCTTTGCGCTTTTTCGCGTATGCTGCGGATGATCTTGCGCGCCTCGCCGGTTTTACCGAAATAAAGATAACTTTCTGCCATCTGCAGGGTCAGGTACGGGTTGAGACCCGAATGGATATTTTCCTGAAAGAAGCAGCCGCGGAAAAAATAATTATCGCGGATAATATTGAGCGTGCGTAAAAGCCGCTGGTCGCAGAACTCGCTAATCTGTAAAGGGTAGGCGGCAGCAATCGAACCGATCATGCCCGCGTCTTTGCCCCGACCCAGCGCAGCCGGCAGGTAAGAGTAGGCCGAGAGATAACGGTTAAGCGAACCCGCGAGGTTGTCGTAGATTTTAAGCGCACGCTCGGCGAGGCCGATGGGCCGCAGATACGGCGCGATTTCTTTGAGGCCGCCCAAGGCCCAGAAATTGTCCCAGAGATACCAGTCGGCGGGGCCGAGATGCTCGGCTGAAAATCCCGGTGGCAGAACGCCGCCATGCTGCAAGCCGGCCTTTTCGAGCCAGGTAAGCATTTTATCGATTTGTTTCTTCAGCCTGAAGATAATGTCGTTGTCGTGCGTGAAGCGCACGTATTGCGCGAGAATCCACAGTGCCTGGCCGTTGGCATCCCATTCGCCCGTTTGCGACTGAAAAAGCCCCGACGAGCGCACCATGCCGGCGAAACGTTCGACGATCGGGCGCACGGCTTTTTTCGCGCCCAAAAGCAACAGCGCATACATCATGATCACCGCGTCGCGTATCCAGAAATGGTGGTACGTATAAGAGCCCGGTTTAATCGAATCGAAATCCCAGAGCGCGATGAGATGGCTCTTGGCATGTTCTAACCAATCGCCGTATTCTTTGGGCAGCTCGGCGACGAACATATCGCCGAAATATTCGTCGACGATCTTGCGCGCACTTTTGCCTTCGAGTACTGCTGGCAAATATTCCATCTGGTGGTCGCGGATGACCCCCGCGCAGTTGTCGGCCGCAGCGAAATAGAACGCGGCAGTCGTCAGGCCAATCGAATCTTTCGCGTCATGCGCTTCGCGCAGTTTTTCTTTTTTTCCACCCAGCCGTCGGACGCGGGGGATAATCCGCCTGAGCGCGTCGCCATTCTGCCAGTCGGAGACCAGCGTATGGTCAGGTGCTTTTTCAAAAGTAAAGTCGGCGTCGCCTGTGAGATGTTGTTTTTTTTCGTTGTAGTGCAGCTTGTAGAGCAGCGCCGGGCCCTCGACGTTAAATGGCCGAATCGAAAGCAGAATCGGTTTATTGCCGGCCGCCCTGAACTCAAGCCCCGTGGGCGTTGCCGTATATTCGACAGAAATACCGCGCCATTTGCAGACGATACGGTTCGCCGATTTGAGTTCGAGTTTTACCTCGGCGGCATTCGACTGCGGGCGCACAAGGCGACCGTTGTCATAAGCCGCGAATTCGAGCGTGTACGAACCGGGATAGACCATGATACCGCCCGCCATATCGACCGAAGCTTCGATCTGCCGCCCGGGAAAACCGATCGCAACCCAGTTGCGCTGCGTCTGGTTCATCGACAGAATGTTATGCGAGCGCGGCAGAAACGAAGCCGATTCGGGGTTATATTGTTCTTCTGCCCAGAGCGGCGGCAGAAATTTACGGTTAAACTGAAAGAAACTGTAGTTCCAGAAACCCGAAGCAAAGAGCCGCGAGTTCATCGGCAGTGTTTCGGCCGGCCACTCGGTTTTTGTCGGGTTGCCCAGCTTCATCGCCGAACGCAGCATGTCGGTCGCGTCGAGCGGCATACCGATGCGGCGCAAAAAAAATCTGCCGATCGAAAGTTTTATACGCGACCATCGCGAATCTTTCGGCAGAACATAATCGCTCTGGCGGCGTAGGGGAGCGGCGGGCGGGCGGCGTACGGGCACTATCGGTAAAAACTACTTGCGCGTCACGATGTAACC
>JAFLED010000367.1 GCA_017302045.1 Spirochaetota bacterium | reverse complement strand
ACGCACGAAGCCGGTGCAAAACTTATCAAAGGCGAAGTTTTAGGTCGCCTCAAAGATAAACAGGGCGCGGATGCCATGCTGTATGCGCCGGCGGCCGGCGCGATTTTTATCGAGAAGAATGATATCTACCTTCTGGCTCCGGAATACGCCATCCAGTTAGGTGCGGGTTCTGTGCTGCATATCGAGGAGCGCGAGGTTCTCAAAGCGAACCAGTTGCTTTGCGAGTATGACCCGTACAACGCGCTCATCATTGCGACGCACTCGGGTCGCCTTGAACTCGTTGACGTCGAAGACGGCAAGAACCTGCGCGTCGAAGATACGGGTGACCGGACGATCGGCAAACTCAAGAAGATCGTTGCGTACAAAAACGAAAAGCTGGTTCCGCGCGGCCATATCTACGAAAAAGGTAAGCTCGTCGCCGAAACCCCGCTGCCTGTCGGTGCAATTCTGATCGTCGATAATGGCAGCACGGTTCAAGAAGGCGATATTATTGCCAAGATCGAATCAAAGGCAGAGAAAACCCGCGACATCACGGGCGGTCTGCCGCGTATCGACGAACTCTTCGAAGCGCGTCACCCGAAAGATCCCTGCCATCTCGCAGAAATCGACGGTTTATTGCGCGATACGGGCACGATTGTGCGCGAAAAACGTGTTCTGAATATTATTCCCGAAGGGATGCATGGCGACGAGGCCGAAGACAACTCGGTTTCCATATCGATTCCGCTGCATAAACAGATTCAGGTGCACGACAGTGAGATGGTTACGCGCGGGGAGCCTCTTGACGACGGTGTTATGGATCCGCATGATCTTCTCCGTATCATGGGCGAAGAGATAGCGCAGCGTTACCTGATCCGTGAGATTCAGGAAGTGTATCGTCTGCAGGGCGTGTACATCAACGATAAGCACATTGAAATCATCATTCGCCAGATGATGAGAAAAGTCGAAGTCACGGACGCTGGCGACACGATCTTTGTACCGATGAGCCAGGTCGACCGGGCGATCTTCAAGCGTGAGAACCTGCGCGTGCAGCGCGAGGGTGGTGCAGAGGCTTCGGCAACTCCGATTCTGATGGGCCTTACCAAGGCATCGCTCAATTCAGAGAGCTTCCTTTCAGCTGCATCGTTCCAGGAGACGACCCGTGTTCTGACCGATGCGGCGATCAAAGGCAAAGACGATCCTCTCGAAGGTCTGAAAGAGAATATCATCATTGGTCACTTGATTCCCGCCGGTACCGGTATGCGAGATTACCGTGATGTACGGGCTTATAAAGCCGTTATGGGCGACCTTTTCTACACAGAAGAGGAGCTCGAGCAGCTTTACCAGGGTGGTCAGGACAAACCCGATGAAGTAGCGGCACTGGCCCCGGCGGGTCGTGCTCCCGAAGAAAAAGACAGCGAAGAAGCCGAGGATGACGAAGAGTGATCCCCGGCTTAAAAATTATGGATGCATTGACGGCATGTCGAAAAAACAGGATTTGCCGCATTAAAGGAAAATATGCCAACAATTAACCAGTTGATCCGGTTCGGCCGGGAAAAATCGGTCAGTAAGACCAAATCTCCGGCGCTCCGTTCGAGCCCGCAAAAGCGCGGTGTTTGCACCCGCGTGATGACAGCGACGCCTAAAAAGCCAAACTCGGCTTTGCGTAAAGTAGCCCGGGTTCGCCTCGTGAATGGTGTGGAAGTTACGGCATATATCCCCGGTGAAGGCCACAACCTGCAGGAGCACAGTGTTGTGCTCGTGCGCGGCGGTCGTGTAAAAGACCTTCCCGGCGTGCGTTATCACATCGTACGCGGTTCGCTCGATACGCTCGGTGTAGAAAAGCGCCGCAAGTCGCGCTCGAAGTATGGTACAAAACGCCCGAAGGCGTAAGGGTATTTAAAGAGGAATTATGGCAAGACGCAGAACGAAAAGTCACACGCGTGAAATCACTCCCGATGGAGTGCATGGCAGCACACTCGTACAAAAATTCATCAATTCAATGATGTATGACGGTAAAAAATCTACGGCGGCGCTGCTGTTTTATGGCGCGCTCGGCCGTGTTCAGGAAAAAACCGGCGTTGCAGGCATCGAGCAGTTCTATAAGGCGATCGAAAATATTAAGCCTCAGGTTGAAGTTAAGTCGCGCCGTGTGGGCGGTGTTACTTATCAGGTTCCCGTAGAGGTGTATCCTGCGCGCAAACAATCGCTGGCGATCCGTTGGTTGGTTTCTGCGGCACGCGAACGCTCGGGCAAGACTTTGTCTGATAAACTCGCGAATGAAATTATGGATGCTGTGAACAACAACGGCGGCGCCATCAAGAAAAAAGAAGAAGTCAAGCGCATGGCAGAAGCTAACCGCGCATTCTCACACTACGCCTGGTAAGTAAAGGCGTAGTGGATATCTCCGCGCCGCAAGGCGCACCGTTATTTTAAGCAAAAAAACACAGGTAAAAATATATGGCACGTAAAGTAAGTCTCAAACAACTCCGCAATATCGGAATCATGGCGCATATCGACGCCGGCAAAACCACGACAACAGAGCGTATTCTGTATTATACGGGTAAATCCCACAAAATCGGCGAGGTGCATGAAGGCGCGGCGACGATGGACTGGATGGAGCAGGAGCGCGAGCGTGGTATCACGATTACGTCCGCTGCGACGACTTGCTTCTGGAAAGACCTGAAAGACGAACAGATTCAGATTAACATCATTGATACTCCGGGCCACGTTGACTTTACCGTTGAGGTAGAACGCTCGTTGCGCGTTCTCGACGGTGCCGTAACCTGTTATGACGGCGTTGCGGGCGTCGAGCCGCAGACCGAAACTGTTTGGCGCCAGGCCGACCGCTATCGCGTGCCGCGGC
>JAFLED010000366.1 GCA_017302045.1 Spirochaetota bacterium | reverse complement strand
CGCAAAAATCAGGGCGTCGAGCGTTGCCAGTACTCCGGCATCGCTGATTTCGGCGCGGCGTATCGTCAGAGAATTTTCGATAATAAGTAAGTGGTGATCTGCAGGGCGAAGGCGCTGACAAGCAGGGTCTTTGTCGACTTAATGGTCAATCGATCGGTGAGCTTATCGGCAACCCAGAAGATGATGATATTCATGATAAACCCGGCAAGCAGGCCGAAGAGGCCAAGGGTCACAATTGTCAGAAGCCATTTTACAACGCCTAGCGTGAGAAAATTCACGGCACCGAAGAGCCAGGTGATACCATAGTTGACGCCCACCAGAATCAGGCCGACGAGGGGTATTGCCCCCATTTCGATCTGAAAATCGGGCATGATTTTATTCAGCACGAATAGCAGTGCGCAAAACACCGCGAAGATAACCAGGAGTTTAATAAGCATGGGTTAACCCGCAGGTGAACCGTGGCAAATCAAGAAGATTTAACCCGGAGCACTCGCTGCCCCCGAAAATCGCTCAAAAAAGTGTGCTAAAGCCGTGATCGGTCTTGCTGGTCAGTATCTCAAACGCGGCGCGATTTTTTGTCTTCAGATCGACCTTGAGCCCGATGCGGCTTTTCTCCGTTAGCGTAATATCGCAGCTCGCCACTTTCGAGTTGAGGCAGGTTTTTACATCACCCGGCGGATTGTAATAGTTCAGGGCGACGAAGTCGTTGCGGTCGGCCCAGATATGACCGTCGATGCGCAGGTCGCCGCTCTCGCCCGAAAAGACCCAGTCAAAATAGTTTAATGTCACACTGTTGCGGAATGCCTGCCAATAGGTATTCAGACAATAATCTTTGCCTTTGTAGCGCAGCGAAATCGGCGTCAGGTAGGGCGTCATCACCGGCCCGATTTTCAATTTGGCTGAAGCCACTTCGAGAAAGGCGTCTGGTTCGTTATCAAAACCCGCGACCTGGCCCCACGCATATTCGTCTGTGTGCCGGCTGCCCCAGTTATGGTTTTGACTGCCCTGCCATTCGGCGATCTGTATCTTGTTGCCGTTTACAGTCAGCGTTCCCGAAAAAGTGACAAAAGGCTGAGCCACGAGCAGCTTGGCGCGGGGAAGTGGTGTGTCGTAAGAGGTCAGCGGCATAGGGAAAAGTGCGTTACCATCTTTCGCGGTCGTAATTTTATTGATTGCGAGATCCCATTCGATCTTGTTCTCGCCCGCATTTGCCGCGGCGCCTTTGAGCGCCTTATCGGTGAGAGTGGCGCCGTCAAAGCTCAGGTCGAAGTTCGTGTTCGAATACTGCGCGCGTTCAATGGGGAACTCCGACTTTGCGGCGATGGGCGCCTTGCCCTTTTCGAAATAGATTGCCCAGAGTTCGCCCATCGGTTTTTTCGAACCCTTACCTGATTCGGGTTGGTAGAGGGTGTAGCGAATCCAGAAACCATGCCCGGTTGCCTTGTCGTTCGCCCGCATAAAATAACTCTCATAATGACCGCCGGATTTCTCGCCGCGAAACCGGGTGAAGTTCGCCGCAGCGCGTGCTTTCTCGAGTTGAACCTGCATGGCCTCAAATCACGAACCGGATCATGCCGTCGACAAAATTATGACACTGTTGTCATTAAATAGCGGTGCTACAGTCCGGTGATAAATCCCTCTTTAAACCCGAAGTATAAGATTTCTTCGAGCTGCCAGGTTAACCCCAGGCCGCGCGCCTGCAGACGTTTCATACCCCGGTAGGTTTTGATCGTAATACGCGTGCGCAGACTCTGCAGTTTTTCGCCGCGGTGCCGTTGCCCCGCCGACCGTGCCTGCCGATTGCCATGCGGCGTTGTATAGAACCCGGGGCTGACGGCAAAATCGCGGTAGCGCTCGTTTTCAATCTTGTCGAAAAAACGCTCCGCGACAAACTCCAGGCTGCGCGGTGAAACCAGCGACTGCAAAGCCCGGCGCGCCGGCGCCGAAAGTGCAAAATTCATTTCGAGTAGTGCCATAGTGCCTCTACTCTATAAATACCTCAGAACGCGGTTTTTTTCTCACCTTTGGCGAAAAAAGCAGTACTTAGGTTGATGGCTGGTAGTTTTGTGCGGATTTCTTCCCGGACGAGACGGTATATACGCCTCTCGTAGGCTTTTGCACCCGTATAGTTTCGAAATCTCTTTAGCCGAAAATCCACAGGCATAATCACAATGTGTGCGCCTCCCGGCTTCACGTGCGCCAGAAGGAAAAACAATTCTTCGGCGTTCGGATCGCCGATGGGAATGCATCCGATGCTGGTATTGCTGCCATGGATGAAGATATCGCCCCCAAGGTTGGTGCGCCTTTCTTTGCGCGCAAATTCTTCATCGACGGCGTTCGGATAACCGACCTTCACCGAAAGACGATGCCGGCTATTGGGGTTAAGTCCGGTCAGTGCATAGACACCCTCTGGAATCTGGCGGTCGCCGCTGAGACGCTTCGGCCCGGCCTTACCGCTGAAGCCGGTGAAAGCATAAGTCTTGCGGTACTGGAACAGATCGCTTTCGTCGTTTTGTGTCCAGACTTCAAGCCGGCGTGTGTTTTTTACCGCCACGAGCAGCACGCGTTTCACGTAGGCCAGATCAGGGTACGATTTCTGAAATTCCGCACCCCGTTTGAGTTTGAGTTCGGCTATCGTATCGGCGACAGTACGGCGGCGCGAGAATGTGCGCCGGATGCTCTCGCGGAACACGACTCCGGAAAGCAGGCCGGCTACGAGGACGACCCAGACCACGCGGTAGGCGTAAAGATTCTTCATGCGATCTCAGCTCTCTTCGTCGAACCAGGCGTTTCTTGCATGCGCGGCCCTTTCGCGCCGCCATTTCATGTAACCGAGGATGATAAAGAAAATAC
>JAFLED010000365.1 GCA_017302045.1 Spirochaetota bacterium | reverse complement strand
GCGCTTTAATACGGCGGCCTGCGGGTAATGATTGAGTTTCTCTGTCGCCTCTGTGATGGTTCTCAGAATCGTTTCGTAGTTTTCGCGCAGGGTGAACCGTGATTTTTCAGCAGAAAGAAACACCTCTTCAGAGCCCGCAAACTCGCGCTCGAGAACATTGTAGAGAACCTGCAGGCGATTTTTGGGCATGCTTAGGGGATTACCTTGTTGAAAAGCAACTGCGCACCGAAAGCAAGCGGCGCCGCTGCGATGCCTGCGAGCACATCGTCTAAAACGATGCCGCGGCCACCGGGCAAATCCTGTATGGTTTTAATCGGGCCGGGTTTGGCAATATCGAAAATACGAAAGAGCACGAAGGCCGCGGCGAGGCCCACAGGGGTAGGTGTAATAAACGCACAGGCAAAGAATATGCCCGCAAACTCGTCGATGACAATTTCACCCGGGTCATCGGATTTCCATTCGTCGGCAAGCATGCCTGAGCTGACGATGCCGAGAATCGTCGAGAAGACACCCAGCACGATGGCATACCATGAAACGGAAAAAAAGCCGATTTTGAAAAGTCCCTCGCTCGGCAGCAGCCGTGCAGTCAGAAAAAAAATCAGTATGGCGAAGAGCGATCCCCATGTGCCCGGCGCTTTGGGCAGGTAGCCCGAGAAAAAACCTGTCGCGACTATTTCATACCAACTGACGGCCGGTAATGCGGTGCGCGCGAGCGGCGAAACGTATTCACCGGGCGCTGAACTTGCGGGTGCAGCATCGGGCGCGGACTGAATATGACCGCGGTAAACTGCCGGCGATGATTTTCCCTTCTTCGCCATCAGACGCTCTGCGCGTTCACAGCCCGCAGCGATGTACCCGGAAAATAGTGATCGAGAATACGGCGGTAACTTGTACCGCGCTCGTCGGCCTGTAGTTTAGCGCCCCATTGGCACATGCCGACGCCATGACCGAAGCCGCGGCCGGTGAGAATAATCGCATTGCCGTCGCGCGCGACGCCGAAGAACGTCGATTTTACCTTGAGCGCGCCGAGCGCAGTGCGAAATTTATCTGCGCGTACTTTTTTTGTGCCTCGGGCGGTAACGATGTTCAGTGTCTTGACGCGTTTTGAAGGTCCGCGCTCGGCGACACTCACACCGCGCACGCCGCTGGCCGCGAGGCGCCGGCCGATTTCGCTGAACGGAATTTTGATCGACCACTTGTAAACGGGAGCCGCCGAACAGTAAGGTGAGCTCTGTACTTCGAGGTAGGGTAATGATTTGCCCCAGACCTCTTCGGCCGAAGCGAGAGTGCCTCCGCATGAGGAGTGAAAAAATGTCTGCGCGAGCTTGTCGCCGTGGTAGAGCACCTCATTGTGGGTTTCGGCTACGGCATTGCGTGCGCCGGTATCGCCTTTTTTGAGGCCGCCATAAACCTGAAAGTTGGTCGTGGTATCGACGTCATAGGGTTTCTTCGCGCGTTCTTTCATCTTAATCAGCAGATACGTGCGCGCGACCACTGCCTGCGCTTTCAGCGCTTCGGGATGCCACGACGGGCTCATCTCGTGGCTCACGACCGACGTCAGGTATTCGTCCATCGAAACATGGTTGATGTAGAGCCAGCCGCCGCTGTCGCGCCTGGCTTCGAGAGCGCCATGATACCGTTTGCCGCCGAGTACAAAGTAACCCTTGGGTTGCAAAACCCCCTCTTCGGTGATAGTGAGCGAGCCCGATCCGCGGCGTGTGGTTTTTCCCGAGGTAAAGGTATAATCGTCGGCCTTAACCGTCAGAGATTCCCCGGCAAAAAGTTTCACGCGTACGATAATGCCGCCGTCGGCGTCGTGGGGCAGCGCGGTGTTACCCGAAGATTTGTATATATAAGAAGAAATACGGCCCCGGCCTTTGGGAGAGCAGGCCGCGAATAGTATGATTGCCGGCAAAACGCGGGAGAATCGCATAGTCGATTATCGGCAAACCACCCCCCAAATAACAGAGTTGGGCTGGCTGAAAACTTGCCAGGGATGTCAGATTCGTGGCATTGCCGCAAGGCCTTCAGCCACCGTGACGATGGGCTGATAGCCCATGTCGCGCCTGATTTTATCGATGCGAATCGTACAGTGCCGCGACATAATCGCCGCAGCAAACCGCGTCAGGGGCGGTTCGTTTTTGAGGCGCAGCAGTTTCCAGATGCCTTCGACGACGGCAGCGAGTGCGCGTGCGACCGCTCCGGGGATTGACTTTCCAGGAGGCTGAATTCCCTGAGTTGCAATATAACGCCCGAGAAATTCGCGGAATGTGGTTTTTTCGTCGTCGGTAACAAAATAGACCTCGCCGCCATTCCCCTTTTTGAGCGCCAATTCTACTGCATGTGCGAGGTTGAGAATGTGCGTTGTGTGCGTATTTTTTGCGCCGTGGTCCATCCACATGAATTTTTTCTGCCTTATCATATCGACCAGAACGGGGAGCACCGTTTTATCGCCCGTACCCCAGACGAGGCGTGGGCGAATCGACAGCGTTGCGAAAGTTTTCGTGTTCGCGGCAATGACGCGCTTTTCTGCCTCGCCTTTGGTTAAAGAATAGAGAAAGGGAGTTTTTTCGGGGTAGGGGTATTTCTCGTCGATATCGATCATGTCTTGCCCGTAGAACAGGCAGGCTTCGGTACCGATGAAGATAAAACGTTTTACTTTCGCGGCGCGCGCGGCGTCGAGCAGCTGTTCGGTGCCCGTGACATTTGCGCGCCAGAAATCGTCTTTCGTACCCCACTGCTCGACATAGGCCGCGGCGTGCACGAAGGGCACGAACACCGCGAGCGTGATGATTTCCTGCAGGATCTTGAGCTGCGCCAGCGACATCCCGGTGTAGCCGATGCGGTTTGCCGGCACCTGCAGCAGGTATTCGAACAGCGCGATGCCCC
>JAFLED010000364.1 GCA_017302045.1 Spirochaetota bacterium | reverse complement strand
CGAAAAGAAGGTAGAAGAGCGCACGCATGAGCTGCAGCAGTCGCTGAAACGGGTGCAAGAACTCAAGGCGCAGCAAGACGGGGATTATTTTCTAACCTCGCTGCTCATCGAGCCATTGTCGCCAAACCGTGTCGAAAGCGAGCGCACCAAAGTAGAATTCTATCTAAAAGAGAAAAAAGAATTTTCATTCCGCCGCTGGAGCCGCGACATCGGCGGCGATATGTGCGTCGCGCACACGGTCGAGCTGCGCGGCCGCAAGTTCACCGTGGCGCTGAACGCCGATGCGATGGGCAAATCGATGCAGGGGGCAGGCGGGGCGCTTGTGCTCGGTTCGGTTTTCGCGAGCATCATCGAACGCACGAAAAGCGCCACGAATGGCCGGGATGTTGCGCCTGAGAACTGGCTGCGCAGTGCGTTTTTCGAACTCAACCGCGTGTTCGAGAGCTTCGACGGTTCGATGCTGGTTTCGATCGTACTCGCCGCGATCGACGACGAAGCCGGGGTGATGTATTATATCAACGCAGAACATCCGTGGACGATTCTGTACCGTAACGGCAAGGCGCTGTTCACCGATGAAGAGCTTGCGCTCCGCAAACTCGGGACGCTCGGCGTAAACGAGAATGTGCAGGTGAAGGTTTTTTACCTCGAAGATAAAGACGTCGTCATTATGGGCTCCGACGGTCGCGACGACCTGATTCTGGGGATAGATCACGAGGGCCAGCGTATCATCAACGAAGATGAAACCCTGATCTTGCGCCATGTCGAACGCTCGGGCGCCGATTTGACGGGGCTTGTCGCCGAGTTGGCAAAAACCGGCGATCTCAGCGACGACTTGTCGTTTATTCGCATCGAGTATTCGGCCCCCGCCGCGCGCCGGCCGCCGATTCGCCTCGCCGAATCGCAGGCGATCGAGAATTTTAAGACCGACCTCAAAGAGCGGGTCAAACCCCTGACCTTATCTGAGATCGACGCGATTCTCGAAAACCACCGCCATAACGCGACTGAAATGCACCACGCAATACGCTGGCTCTACCAGATTAAACAATACGCAAAAGGCGCCGAGTGGGCGGCGAAATTTATCGAGGCGTATCCCATGGAGTCGGAGTTTCTCTATCTTGCGGGTTTCGGTTATAAGCTCGCGGGAGAATTTTCACGCGGTCTCGATTTTGCGGAGCGTCTCTTCGGACGTACCGTGAACCATGAAAAGAACCTCGTCAACCTCGCAGACCTGCAGCTCATTGCGCGCCTGCCGACCGAAGCGGAACTCACGCTGGGCATACTGGTGAAACTTTATCCGCATAACGGAAAAATACCGCGGCTCAGGCAGGCATTTGCCGACATTCAGGCGAAACGAAGCGCATGAGCTGGAAAAAACAATCGATACTTTCGGCGGCACAGTTCACATCGGCCGACCTGACCGAAATTCTCGATCTGTCGCAGCGCATTGAGACGGCGCTTTCGGCAAAACGTAATCTCAAACTGCTCGACGATTTTATTCTTGCGACGCTCTTCTTCGAGCCCTCGACGCGCACACGGCTTTCATTCGAGGCCGCAATGCACCGCCTCGGCGGCCGCGTGATCTCTACCGTCGGTGTGCAGTTTTCGTCGCTCGCGAAAGGCGAGACCTTGTTCGATACGCTCAAAATGGTCGAATCGTACAGCGACATCTGTGCGATTCGCCACTCGGTCGAAGGCGCTTCGTCGCTGGCTGCACAGAGTATTCAGATTCCCGTTATCAATGCAGGCGACGGCGCAGGGGAACATCCGACACAGGGCCTGCTCGATCTTTACACGATTCACAAACGCGGCTTTCTCGAAAGGGGCAAGCTCAAGATCGCCTTTGTCGGCGATATCAGGTTCGGCCGCACGATACACTCGCTGGTACAGCTGCTCTCGCATTTCGGCGCCGAGATGGTCTTTATATCGCCCGACGAGCTGCAGCTGCCCGATAAGTACCGCCGTCTTCTCGATGCCGCGAAGATTTCATATACCGAGACGCATGATATCGCTGCGCTGCGGGATGTCCATGTCGGTTACATTACGCGTATCCAGGAAGAACGTTTTACCGACCACCGCGAGTATGAAAAATTCAAAGACGCGTATATCGTCGATCTCGAGCTGGTAGAGAAGTGCCGCAAAGATATTGCGATCATGCATCCGCTGCCGCGCCTCTCAGAAGTGGCGACCGATCTCGACCGGCACCCGGCCGCAGCGTATTTCGAACAGGCGAACAATGGCCTCTATGTGCGTATGGCACTGATTTTGGGTCTTCTCGACGCGGGTTTCTAAGGGCAATCCCTTCTGGGTTACGGAGCCGGTTTTTAATCTTCAAAACGCGTCAGCACAGAGTATCCGTGCTCCGCGAAGAGGCCCTCGGCTTTCGACATGAGCGAGATAGCGTCTTTAGCCGCCTCGAGACCGGCGCGCGTCAGCTTTTGCCAGGTCATGCGGCGGTAGAACGAATAGACGCTCACCCCCGAAGTGAAACGGGCACCGCCCATGGTCGGCAAAATATGGTTCGTGCCCGAATAATAGTCGCCCGCGGCGACGGGCGCATAATCGCCGACAAAAACACTGCCCGCAGCGCGTATTTTTGCCAGCACGGCGTCGTTCTCGCGTGTCTGAATCTCTAAATGTTCGGGAGCATAGCGGTTAGAGATGGCTGCGGCCTCGTCGAGCGAGTCGACGAGCAAAACCCGGCCATTGCGCCGAATCGCTTCGAGCGTAATCTTTTTGCGTTTTTCGTCGTCGTCGCGTTTTGCCAGCGAGGCGAGAATTTCGCCTGCAGTTTTCTCTGCTAATGCGGCAGAGGTTGTGATGAGTATCGCCTGTGCATTCTCGTCGTGTTCGGCCTGTGCCATGAGATCATGCGCCACATAACGCGGCTTCGCGCTGTCGTCGGCAATGATGACCACTTCGCTTGGGCCCGCGAATGAATCGATACCGCACAGGTTTTCGCCGG
>JAFLED010000363.1 GCA_017302045.1 Spirochaetota bacterium | reverse complement strand
GGGGGGGGGGGGGGGGGGAGGGTCGCAACCAGAAAAGCGGGAAATCCCCAGGACAAAACAAAATCTTCGAGAAAAGACGGTGGCACAGGTAGCGGCATCGGTTCGACATGATGGCCCAGCGATGCGAGTATTTTCGCGGTATTCTCAACCGTAGCGCGCGTTTCTGCGTCGGTGGCAATGCCAGTAATCGAGTCGATGACCAGTCCGATACGCAGCTTTTTCTTGCCTGCGCCTTCGACGAGACCAATGGCGGGCAGCTTGGCATTTTGATAAACCTGTTCCATGCCGGCGAAATAGACCGCCGTATCGCGTACGCTGCGCGTGACAACGCCCTCGCCGACAATGTTGACCGGCATCGATGCGGCGGCGGCGTTGTTCATGTGCCTGCCGCGCGTGGGCTTCAGACCAATGAGACCGCAGCAGGCCGCAGGAATGCGTATCGAACCACCGCCATCGTTGGCATGCGCAATGGGAACAACCCCTGCGGCGACGAGTGCCGCCGAGCCGCCCGATGAACCGCCCGCGGAATGTTCGGTATTCCACGGATTTCGTGTCGGGGGATCTAACTCGAATTCGGTCGAGGCATTAAAACCGAACTCGGGCAGCGAGCTTTTACCGAGCACGACGAAACCCTGCTTGAGAAACTGCGCGGTAAACCTGCCGTCTTCGCCGGCAATGTGCGCTTGCGCAGCGCGCGAACCATTGCGGGTGGGATATCCCTTCATGTCTGCATTGTCTTTCACAAAGGTGGGGACTCCGGCGAAGACACCGGAAGCCGGGCGGCGTGCTGCGGACCGTGCTCGTTCAAACGCGGGAAACTCAATCGCGTTGATTTTGGCTTCTACCTTTTCAGCGCGCGCGATCGCCGCCTCGGTGATTTCGGCAACGGACACTTCACCACGCTGTACAAGCCCCGCCAAAGCGACCGCATCGTGTTCTGCAAGGGCATCGTCGGTGAACGCATGGATACGCATGAAAGCGCGTGCGGGGCTCAAATCGCAGCGTCAACGGAGAAAGCTTTTCCCGAATTCGATTGACTTCGCGTGTAAACCAGGCTCGTTTGGGGTCGTCTATTCATGCGCCCGTCCCTGACAATATTGGGTTTTTTATTTTTTTATCTCACCCGCCCGGCTGCGGCAGACAATAACGTGATCGTTTATGGCGCCGACGAAGCGTTTCGGCCATACGAATGGTTCAGCGACGACGGCAAGCTCGAAGGCTTTCAGATCGAGTTGATGCGCGCGATTGCCGAAAAGTCGGGACGCCGTGTGAATTTCGTCACGGGTGCATGGAACTCCATCCGCTCCGATTTCATCGACGGTAAAGTGCAGGTGGTCAGCATGTTCGATCAGCCAGTGCGCCATGAATATGCCGATTTCAGCAAACCCCATTCGGTGCTGGCTTCGGAAATTTTTATCCGCCGGGGTTCGAAGCCGATCGTCTCGCTGGCCGAACTCAACGGCAAAGAAATTATTCAGCAAGCGGGCGCACTCTCCACCGAATACCTGCGCACGCAGGCTATTCGATATACTTCGATTCCGGTTCGCGACCCGTTTGAAGCGATGCGCCTGCTTGCAAGCGGCAA
Source organism: Spirochaetota bacterium (assembly GCA_017302045.1). Taxonomy (GTDB): domain Bacteria; phylum Spirochaetota; class Leptospiria; order Turneriellales; family Turneriellaceae; genus Turneriella. The sequence goes on along the minus strand of JAFLED010000363.1, from coordinate 1,417 downwards.
GCACGACTGCGTCATCACGACGCAGGTCGGCGGTCGGTATGCGCTGCAAAAGCTGGGTCTGACCGGCATTATTTCTACGGGGCAACCGATACTCGCTTCGAATGTCGCATTCGCCGTGCGCAAGGGTAACGCAGAAATCTTGCGCTGGCTGAACGACGGTATCGACAAGGTGCGCGCTGACGGTACTTATGAAGAACTTTACCAGAAATGGTTTGGCGAGGCGCAGCAACTCAGAAAGGTCGAGTTACAAAAACTACAGCGTATCTTTTTCGCTGCGCTCGCGGTGCTCGTTGTTATCATCGCTGTCGGTTTGTTGTGGGTGAAAATGCTGCGCCGCGCGGTCGCAGCAAAAACTTACGAATTGCAGTATCTCGCCGACCATGACTCGCTGACCGGTGTTTACAACCGACATTATATCACCAACGCCGTCAGCGAGGCAATACACGAATTCAAACACCATGGCGTGAAAGGTTCTTTCGGCCTGCTGTTCATCGATCTCGACCGTTTCAAGCTGGTGAACGACAGCCTGGGGCACCATGTCGGCGATCTCGTAATTAAGGCCGTCGCTTTTGAGATTCTCGCGGCGGTCGACGACCGCTGCCTCGTCGCGCGCTGGGGCGGGGATGAATTCATCGTGCTCGTGCGTTCTGTACCGCATGGCGGCACCCTCGAACGCATCGCGCAGCGCATTTCTGAAAAACTGCGCTCGCCCTACCATTTTCGCGATAAAGATATCTATGTTGGCGCCAGCATCGGCGCAGTGATGGCATCGCTGCGCTACCAGCGAGCCGAAGAAATGCTGCGCGACGCCGATAACGCGATGTATACAGCCAAAGCAGACAAACGCTCTTCGGTGAGACTATTCGAGCCGCAGATGCATGAGATCGCGGTACGGAGCATGCGACTGAGTTCTGAGTTTCGCAAGGCCGTCGAACGCGGCGAAATCATTAACTACTACCAACCGATCTACACCCTTAAAAACGCCGAACTCAGCGGTTTCGAGGCGCTCGTGCGCTGGCAGCATCCCGAACTGGGCCTTTTGGTGCCGGGCTCGTTTATGCCTATTCTTGAAAAAACAGATGCGATGCGCCTGCTCGGTGACTGTGTGCTCAAGGGTGCGCTGGCCGCCGCCAAGAGTTGGATATCCCGCGGCGGAAAAAGCTTTTACATCAGCGTCAATATTTCAGACGAACAGTTCGCCTTCGGTAACCTTACCGAAACACTGCGAAATGCCATCGCCGCCGAGGGTATTCCTCCGCATTTCTTGCGCCTCGAAATTACCGAAACGGTTTTGATGGCTGACACGGTTGCCGGTATGTCGCAACTGGACGAACTTAAACGTATGGGTCTTAGAATACTGATCGACGATTTCGGCACGGGCTTTTCATCGCTGAGCCATCTCGCGTCGATACCCGCC
>JAFLED010000362.1 GCA_017302045.1 Spirochaetota bacterium | reverse complement strand
GTTGTAAGCCTCGTCGATCACCCAGAGTTTTGCGGACTTACCGATGATTTCTGCGAGCGTTTCGCGCGCGAGATATTCGCCGGTAATCGCATTCGGGTTCGCCACAAAAACGACAGCCGCTTCTGATTTTTCAAGCGCGGCCAGATCGACACCATAGGGTTGGTGCGGCTGCGCCAGTACCGGCACTTCAAGGTAACGCGCGCCCGTGTTGGTCACGAGCGTTTTATAAAGACTGTAAGTCACACCGGGAAAAACCGCGGCGCGTTCGGGCGAAAGCGTGGCACGGCAGATGACCGCAAGCGCCTCGTCGGAACCGTTCGTCACCATGAGCCGCGCCTTATCGATCTGCCAGTATTTTGCGAGCGCCGATAACAGCGGTTCACCCAGCGGATGGCTGTATTTCCGTAAAATATCGGACTGCCCAACAAGCTCGGCCATGGTTTTAAACACGCGCGGCGACGGCGGCAACGGGCTTTCGTTCGTATTCAGCTTGATCCAGCCGGCTTCGTTCACCTGCTCGCCCGGCGTATAGTGCGCCGCGTTTTGTGTAATGGTATTCAGAAAATTGCGAACCATAACAACCTCAAAGCGAAACGCGCTTCAAGCCGAGGGTCTTCAGCAGCTTTTCGAGATCATCGAGCGAGAAAAAATCAACCGTTAAGCTGCCGCTCTTTTTCTGTGCATTATATTTGATACGCGTACGCATGCCGAGCTGCTCTTCGAGCTTTTGTGCGACAGCCCTGATATTAGCATCGATCTTCTTCGGTTTCTCGCTCTTTTTTTCTTTGGGATGCGCCAGCTGCCGTGCACGGTCTTCTATCTGGCGGGCATTCAAGCCCTGCCCCGTCGTAATTTCTTTAAAGAGCTTCAGCTGTAAGTCGGAGTTCTTAACGGAAAGCAACGGCCGCGCCTGTCCCTCGGTTAAGCGGCCATCGGCGATAGCGGCCTGAACCACGTCGGGCAGGTTCAGAAGGCGCAGCCGGTTTGCGACAGTCGCGCGGTTTTTACCCACGCGGTCGGCGACATCTTCTTGCGTCATGGCATAGTCGGCCATGAGCGTCTTGTACACGCTCGCCTCTTCGATCGCGTCGAGCTGCTCGCGCTGGATATTTTCGATGAGCGAGACTTCGAGCGTCTTTTTACGGTCGAGTTCTTTGACAATGCACGGCGCCTTCGGATACCCCAGACTCATGAGCGAACGCAGGCGCCGCTCGCCGGAAATCACGGTATAAATTTCGCCTTTCTTCTGAACCAGAATCGGCTGCAACAGGCCATGCTCTTTGATCGTCTGCGCCAGTTCTTCGATCGCCGTGCGATCGAATTTTTTGCGCGGGTTCTCGGGGTTGGGCTTAATGAGACCGATCTCAATTTCTTGCACGCGCTCGCCGGCTTCGGGCATGGTCGTGTGATCGAGCAGGTTAGAAAGCCCGCGGCCTAAAACTTTCCCGGCGGGTTTCATGCAGCGGCCTCCAGCACATGGATGTGCAAGAGCTGCGGCGCGCAAGGATGCGCTCTCATGCCGCGGCCTCCAGCGCAGGGACGCGCCAAGGCTGCTGCGCACACGGATGTGCTCTCATGCAGCAGCCCCTTGCCGCGACAGCATATCTTTCGCAAGCGTCTTGTACGCGATCGCGCCTGTCGATTGCGGGTCATAGACGCTGATCGGCTGGCCAAAAGACGGCGCTTCGGAAAGTTTTACGTTGCGCGGGATAATCACGTCATAAACCTGCTTCTTAAAGTGCTCGCGCACATCTTGCACAACCTGCGATGCAAGCCGCGTGCGCGCATCGAACATGGTCAGCAGCACACCCTCAATCGTCAGCGCGGTGTTGAGCTTCGTGCGCACCAGATTAATAATACGCAGCAGCTGGGTTAATCCTTCGAGCGCAAAATATTCGCATTGCAGTGGGATTAACACAGAGTCGGCGGCGGTCAGCGCGTTGATAGTCAATATGCCGAGGCTCGGCGGGCAATCGATGAGTACAAAATCATAATCGGCGCTCAAAGTTTTCAGCCGCGTCTTCAGGACAAAGTCGCGGTTCGCATCGTCGCGCACGTCGATCTCAAACCCCGAAAGGTCGATGTTTGCGGGAATAATATCGAGCCGCGGCTGATTGGTTTTCTGGATCGGCGGCACAGTGTCTGTGCCGATGAGCCACTGGTAAAGAGTATGTTTTGCCTCGGCGATCTCGAGCCCCAGGCCGCTGCCGGCATTACCCTGCGGATCGATGTCGACGATGAGTACACGGCGGCCTTCGCCGGCAAGGTATGCACCGAGATTGATCGTCGTCGTCGTCTTGCCGACACCGCCTTTCTGGTTCGCGAGCGCGACGACCTTCATGGCTTTAACCGCCGCTGCACCCCGAGTAGCCCTGCGTATTGAGGGGTCACGACTCGGTCTCCACCAGCTTGTCGGCTGAGATTTTTTTCCAGGAACGCGGATAGCCTTGGGCCGTAGGATGGTTCTTGGTGAAAGTATAAAGGCCGCGCGGCAGGATTGTTTCCGCGGAAACAAATTTCACGAAAGAATCGATGTTGAACCCCAAATCTGCCACGCGTTTAAATCCCGTTTCAGAAAATGGCACGCTTTGAGACCGCCAGTAAAGCACTTTCGGGCTACCTGTGGGGCGCAGAATGTGCAATGCCAGCTCTAAGGACGCAAGAATTTTGCGGAAGGCGCGAAAGACAACGACGTCTGCTTTCAGATCTTTACCGTATTTTGCGGGAAAGTCCTGGATGACGCCATGATAAACCTTTACATTGGTCAATCCGACTTTATCTGCCGCTTCTTTCGCAAACCGGCAGCACTTTTCCTGGGAGTCTAAAAGATGAAATGTGTGTTGCGGAAAGAGGATAGCCAGGGGCAGCGACGGCAATCCCGCACCAGCGCCTAAATCGAAAACCTGCATGGGTTTACTGGTATAAAGAGGAAATAACGGCCGAGATTCGGGAGCGATGGCCGGTAAAATCGAATCCAGGATATGGCGCAGGTCAAGCTCCATGCGGCTGCAATCGCCGA
>JAFLED010000361.1 GCA_017302045.1 Spirochaetota bacterium | reverse complement strand
GGGTAAGATGGCGAAATTTCGGACGCATGCAATTCTCCGGTAGTTGGCGCAAACGCCCAAACTACCGGAAAATGCGGCTTAGGTCAGCGAAGGACAGAACGTTGCATTTAGAACTTGAATCTTAGGAGTTTCGCCTGATAGTTGTAAAATTTGCTTGTCTGATGAATAAATCGACGAAACCTACTCCCCCTTCCCCAAATACTCTCTCATCTTCTTCGGGTCATTTGCCACCGCTGCAGGCACCGGCGCAAGGTTGACCTTGCCTAAATCTTCGCAGGGCAAATCCTTACGCTTGTGGTGGCCCTCGGTATCGGGCGTTTCGAAAAGACCTGTGCGGCCGATGTTGCCCTTCTCGTCGATGGCAAAGAGGCGCGCCTTTGTGTCGCGGTAGAAGCTGATGCGAAAATCTTTCGGCAGGTAGAGCGTGTAGGCGCCGAGCGGCTTTTTCGAAAACACGGTGACCGAGGCTTGGTCGCCCGTAGCGCCGACGAGCGTGCCCTTGAGACAGGTTAAGTTGGGCTGCGGGTAATCGAAGTTCCACCACGCAAGGCGGTCGATGTCATAGATGCGGTAGAGTTCGCGTACAGCGGGTGCAGCGACGGCGGGTGCCGCAACCGCGTATTTTGCAGGTGGCACAGCTTTCCTTGGACCGCGACGGCGGCCTGAAATCTCTACCGGCTGACTATCACGCGCCTCTGAATTTGCAGCTTGCGCAATCAATGTCGGCTCGAGCATTTTCTCCTGGTTATGGCCATGGCGTTGCCAACCCTTCGCAGCATCGTAGTTATAGACGAAGAATTTCTTGCCGCGCACATTGGTGCGAAACTTCACCTGAATCTTCTGATCGGCCTTGAGCGTGAGCGGCTTACCGCCATAACTCGCGCCGACATAAAACATACCCGCTGACTCGAACAGCGTCTCATTGCCGCCGTCGTTGAACTCCAAACTCACCGGCAGCGCCGCAAACTCGAGCGGCTGCGTGACTTCGACAATCTCGATCTCAATCTTGTCGCCCGCTTTGTAATCCTCACCCAGCGCAAACACGCCTGGCTCGATGGTGAAGAGCGAGCCCTTCTCGCCCTTCAGAATATTTTTCACATTCGGGTCGATGTGAAAGTACTGGTGTGCGGGCTGAATCGCGCCGAGATGCGGTATCGGCGGCTTAGTGGGATTTCCCCTTTTACAGGCGACAAGCGCCAGAAACGCGGTAAATCCCACAATGACTCTGCTGTTTCTCATGCCGCTTAGACGCCGCCGGTTCGAAAAAAGTGATAAAAAGCATGTGGCGACGCACTATAATCTCAGCCTGCCAGTGGATTCGCGCGCATGAACGCGTCGATCGCCGCGGCGATCTTTTCGGGTTCGTCTTCCCAGAGAAAATGACCGGCCTCGGGTAAACGCTCGGTCGTGCGCCGCGCGAAAATCGCTTCGAAGCGGTTTAATTCTTTTTCGCGGAAGGCGATATCTTTGCCCGCCCACAGCAGCAGCGCGGGTTTGTGGCGCAGCCGCGGCAGCGCCTCGTCGAGCCGCGCGAGAAAACGCTGCGAGCCCAGAATCTCACGCGGAAAAATATGCGTCGGCAGGCGGCGATCCGCATCGGGAAACGGTTTACGGTATGCCGCCATCTCGTCAGCACTCAGCTTTGCCTTGCGCACACCCGCGGGCATCAGCGCATTGACGAAGAGATTGAAGTGGCGCACGAGAAAGCGGCCGAGCGCGCCGCCGAAAAATCGCGAAAACCAAATGAAGTGCGGGTCGTCGTTCACGGGCCACGCGAAAGTGTTACCGATCACAAGCCGGGGCACGAGGTAGGGTTTCGCCGCCGCCACCGAAAGCCCGATCGGCCCGCCCCAGTCAGAGACGGCGAGCGTCGCCTGTTTGAGGCCGATCTTTTCGATGAAAGCCCCAACCACGGCGGCATGCGACTCGGGTAAAAAGTCATAACCTGCCGCCGCGGTCGAGAGCCCAAAACCGGGATAATCTGGAGCGACGCAGCGGTAATTGCCACTCAGCAACGGCACAACTTTGCGGAAAAGAAAACTCCATGCCGGATTGCCGTGCAGAAACAAAATGACTTCGCCCTTGCCTTCGTCGAGGTAATGGATGCGGTGGCCGTCGATTTCGCAGAAACGGTGCGTAAAGGGGTATAGCCGCGGCGGCACCCATTGCGGCGGTTGCCATGCGTGATTTTGTGTAGCTGAGTCTGCGTTGTGCATGCTCCATAAAAAATTACATAACCAAACGGTAAAGTATTTACAGGTTACCGTTTAGTAAACAAAACTTGGCGCCGCGGCGGCGGTTTTTATTCTGCGCCATGCCTGCCTCTATGTCGAATCGTTTCGCCGCGCTCGGCGACCCGGTGCGGCTCAAGATTGTAGAAACGCTTGCCACGCGGCCGCGCTCGGTGAGCGAAATCGCCGGTGCCTTCGACATGACGCTCGCGGGTTTACTCAAACACCTCGGCATTCTCGAAAAGGCGGGGCTTATACAGCGCGAAAAGACCGGCCGTGTCGTGACCTGCACACTCAACACCAAATCGCTCGCGACCATGAACGACTGGACACTGAAGCAGATCGAATTCTGGGAATCGGGCATGCGCCGCCTCAAGAAGCTGGTCGAAGACGATGTTTAGGGAAGTTGCCATTACGCAGGCGCTGAATGCGCCTGCCGCCAAAGTCTTCGCCGCCTTTGTCGACCCCGTGGTGCTGGGGTGCTGCGGGTCGAACAGCCGCACCGGCTCGTGTTTACCTGGCAGTGGCGGGCTGCCGAATTTGGTGATGAACTCACCACGGTTGATATATCGATTCGCGAAGAGGCTCAGGGCTGCGTGCTGTCGATACAGCATGGCCCATTCGAAGCCGCAGCACTTTCGCTCCACGAAGCCGGCTGGCGCGCGGCGGTTGGGCGCTTACCCGCTGCGCTCGCGGGTTCTCAGCTATCCGGTCCTCAGATAGCACACAACCCACGAAAAAGATACCACTTCCTCCTCGGTAAAGATGACTATGCCAAGCTAACGATCGATATCCTGACCCGACTTTATCCCAAGCACTGCCCTACTTGTAA
>JAFLED010000360.1 GCA_017302045.1 Spirochaetota bacterium | reverse complement strand
AAGGGCAAAGAGGTGAAGAGGGGCGCTGTGCTCGGTATCGCGCGGCATAAAAGGCTTTTTTTGGTTGTATCCTGCAGAGGAAATCCAATAAACCCCTCAGAAGTGATGAGCGCCCGCATATATTCTGAACACCTGACGGCGGCGAACGACTGATATGGCATGGGAACTCGTCAACGGTACCATTGTTACTCCGCGCGACGTCTTTGAACGTGGCTCGGTGACAATCGATAAGACACGCATCGCACAGGTCTCGAAAACTTCGCGCAAAGCGCAAGATTCGATGCAGATCGACGTCAACGGCATGCTGGTTTTTCCCGGGCTCATCAACTGCCACGATCATCTGTTGGGTACGTATGTACCGCGCGTCGGCGACCGCCGCCCGTATCTCAACTGGCTCGAATGGGATAACGACCTGAAAAGTTCGCCGGCGTATGCCGAGCGCCAGCAGATCGAGTCATCCGACTTATATCTTTTAGGTGGTTATCGCCATCTGCTCTGCGGCATCACGCGCGTGCAAGACCATATACCGCACTTTGTGCGCGAACTTTTTGCGAAGAATATGCCAATCAAAATTATTTCTGATTTTGCGATGGCTCATTCGGTAACTTCGTATGCGCTCAAATGGGGCGATGGCATCGAAGTTGAGCACGCGAAAGCGAAAGAAAAAAATATCCCGTTCATCACGCATTGCTCCGAGGGTTACGACGAAGAGACGCTGAAGAGCGTCGAGACGCTCGCCGCGAAGGGCGCGCTCAGTAAGCAGACTGTGCTCATTCACGGTATCGCCTTTTCAGACAAAGATATGGAACTGCTGGCGGGGAATAAATGCAATGTTGTCTGGTGCCCGGTTTCGAATCTCTATATGTTCGAGCAAACGGCGCGCGTCAAAGAGCTGATGGATGCCGGCATCAATGTCTGTCTCGGTACCGATTCGCCGATGTCGGGCAGTTTCAGCATCTTCGAAGAGTTTCGCACCGCGCGAGAATTCTACAAGTATGCCTATGGCAAATCGATCGACGACCGGGCGCTCGTAGATATGCTCACGGTCAATGCCGCAAAGGCGATGTGCCTGCCCGACGCCGGCGAGATCGCCGAGGGTAAGGCCGCCGATTTGCTGCTCATCGACGGCAATGCTTCGAATCCGTGGGCGTCGCTCACGCATGCCGATTACGCCGATGTCATGCTGGTGATCGCCGACGGTACGCCGCGTTACGGCGATATCGCTTTCGCGCCGGTCTTCGACGCGATGAAAATACCCTACCAGACGATACTCGTGAAGGGTGCGCGCAAGATTATCGCCGGCGACATACTGGGTGTGCAAAATCGTGTACGGCATGCGGTCAAATTCAAGAAAGAACTTGATTTTCTGCCGATAGAGGCCGCTTAATGCCGATCACCCGTAACTACTCCGCCGGTTCCATTGTCTATTTTGCGGGCGATGTCGGCGAAGACGTCTATGTCATGCAAAAAGGCCGTATCAGCCTGATCTCCACTTCGCTCGACCAGAAAGACGACATCAAAGAAGACGTGCGTAAGGGCGAGTTTTTTGGGGTTAAGTCGGCGCTGGGGCGTTACCCGCGTGAAGAAACCGCGCAGGTGCTCGCCGATTCGCAGGTGCTGGTTTTTAAACTCGCCGAATTCGAACAATTCGGTCAGAAAAATACCCGTATCGTGCTGCAGATGCTGAAGGTGTTTTCGTCGCAGCTGCGCCGTGTGCATAAAGCCGTGCGCGAATTTCTCGGCGAACACGGCGCCGCCGAATCATCGATGGAACTCGTTGGTGTCGGCGAATATTATTACAAAGCCGGCAAAACAGATTACGCGCTTTATGTTTTCGGTACCTACCTCAAGAATTTTCCCGCCGGGCCGCTTGCCGAGCGTGTGCGCAAATTATCGCAGGCCGTGAAACAGGGTTCTCCCTTCCCGTTAGACCTGCCCGATCTCGCCGAAGAGATGCAGCGCAACGAAGTTGCGGCACGCACAGGTTCGATGATGAGCCGTATCGATCAGGCGCCGGTCGACAATTACGACGAACACGTCGATGTGCCGATGCCGGGCGACGACGATCTGCCGCCGCTCGACGCGACGCATGACATGGCCGACGTGCCACCACCAGCGGATTTCGGCGATATGCCGATGCCCGACGACTTCGGCGACATGGGCGGATCAAAATCTGCGAGTGATTATTTTAACGAAGGTCTCGGGGCTTTCGCCGGGCAGCGCTTCGACGAAGCGTTATCGGCTTACCAACAGGCGTTGTCAGCGGCGGGCACGGCCGACCCGGCGATGCATGAAAAAATTCTATTCGAACTCGGGCGTACGCATGTGAAAAAAGGCGACGGCAAGGGCGCCGTCGAAAAATTTTCAGAATTACTGAAAACGCATGCGCACGGTACCTATGTCAAGAAGACCATGATTCAACTTGCCGAAATCTACGAACGCGCGCGCGACACCGGGCGTGCGGTGCAGTTTTATGAAAAAGCGGCGCGTATTCCGCCGCAAGATAAAGAAGCGAACATCGCACAGCAGAAAGCCAACCAGCTCAAGGGGCAGAAATGACCGGCGGCGGGCTATTCAACAAATTCGGCAAGCAGTTCAACACGGGAGAAATCATCTTCTGCGAGTTCGAACCCGGTAACAGTTTTTACCTGATACAGACGGGCCGCGTCAAGATATCGAAAGTCGTCAAAGACAAAGAGAAGACGATGGATATCCTCAGCGTGGGTGATATTTTCGGCGAGATGGCGATTCTCGAAGAGCAGCCGCGCTCGGCGACGGCGACTGCGATCGAGCCTGTAACAGTGCTGCATTTCGACCGCGATAATTTTGTTTCGATGATGATGAGCCAGCCGCAGCTCGCGTTTAAGCTGCTCGTGGTTTTTTCTAAGCGGATCTACGATGCCAAACGCCGCCTGATGATATTGCTGCTCGACGATATCCAGTCGAAGATCGCCGATGTCTTTCTGATGCTTGCCGAAAAAGAGCCAACCTATGCGAATATGCGCGAGGTGTCGTTTCCGGTGACGATCGACGACGTGGCTAACTGGGCGGGTGCAAGCACCGACCAGGTTTCGGAGCAGCTC
>JAFLED010000036.1:3942-21259 GCA_017302045.1 Spirochaetota bacterium | reverse complement strand
GGCGTTGAATCGATGAGCCGTTGCAAAATGGGCTCAGACGCAGGCGAAGTCACAGAAGAGAACATGGCGACGGGGATGTCCATCGGTAACCCTAAAATCGCCGCGCATTACAACCTCGTACCGCAGGGCATTTCAGCAGATATCATCGCGACCAAATACAACATCACGCGCGAAGAAGCCGACCATTTCGCGGCGTCTTCGCAGAAAAAAGCCGACGAAGCGATCAAAGACGGCCGTTTCAAGAACTCGGTGATCCCCGTGAAAAAAGACGACGGCACTATCGTCAGCGATGACGAATACCCGAACGCGAAATGGGACTTTGCATATCTCTCACGCATGCCGGCTCTCTTTAAGGGAGTAGGGCAGAAGGTCTTTGATGCGATGGCACTGAAGACCTACCCTGAGCTGAAAGAGATCAATCACATCCACGGTGGCGGCAACGCTTCGGGCGTTGTGGACGGCGCAGGTGTGGTGTTGCTCGCTTCTGAAAAAGCGATCAAAGAGCATGGCCTCAAAAAGCGCGCGCGCATCGTTTCGATGGCAGTGTCTGGTGAAGAACCGACGATCATGCTGACAGGCCCCGTCTCAGCGTCCAAGAAGGCGCTCGAACAAGCGGGCCTCAAAGTCGAAGACATCGACATCTGGGAAATCAACGAGGCATTTGCGGCTGTACCTCTCTATGTACAGAAGCAACTGAATATTCCTTCTGAAAAGATCAACGTCAACGGCGGATCGATCGCGTTGGGACATCCACTGGGTGGTACGGGGGCAATCCTCCTGGGTACCGCAGTTGATGAACTCGAGCGCCGCAAAGCGCGTTACGCGCTCATTACACTCTGCATCGGCGGCGGCATGGGCATCGCCACGATTGTCGAGAGAGTCGAAGGCTAAGCGGCCTGCATTGAGCGGAGTCGAAATATGAATCCTGCGCTGATATTTTTACCGGTATTGGCGCAGGTAATTCTGACCCTCGTCGTCTTTGTCGCGATGACGGTGGCAAAATCGCGCGCGATGAAACGCGGCGAGGTCGATCTCGAACGCCGGGCCCTGCATAAAGACGCATGGCCCGATTATGTTTTAAAACTTTCGAATAATATCGCGAACCAGTTTGAGACGCCGGTATTGTTTTATGCGGTATCTTTTGTTCTGTGGGCTTTGCGCGCCGTCGATGCTGTCACGTTGTCGCTGGCCTCTGCGTATGTCGTGACGCGTATTGTACACGCCTTCGTGCATACCGGTTCGAATTATGTGCCGGTGCGTAAGCGTGTTTTCACTCTCGGTGTGGTTATTATTCTCGCAATGACGGTTTTTGCCGCTATTGCGGTTATCAGCGATCTGTAAAAGGCTTGCCAAGCCCCCGCGCTCGCGCACCGCATCGCCTTCGTATGGCGAACACTCAGCAAGGTTACCGGCCCTCTTTTTTCGACCGCCCGGTTTTCGGGCTTGTCATGGGTTCGGCGCTGCTTTGCGCGCTGCTGCTCGTCGCCTATTTCATCGATTTCGTGCCGGGTTTGGGTGGCATGGATATCCGCATTTTTTCAGGGGTCAAACCCGGCGGCTACAATGCGACAGTCGATAAACTCGCTGCGATTGCCGCGAAAAAGAAGGGGGTCATCCGCAATGTACCGACGAATGGCTCGCTGGAGAATTTAGAGCAGCTCGCCGATTCGCCCGATAAGAATGCGTTTGCTCTGGCGCAGACGGGCCTTAAGATTCCCGACGGCTTCGAGCTCGTTGCACGCCTTTCAAAATCAGAGACCGTGTTCTTTTTCGGCCGCGACGCTTTTAAGATCAAAAACTTTTCTGACCTCAAAGGAAAAAAAATCGGCATCGGCCCCGAGGGCAGCGGCGCGGCGCACTTCGCGCGCACGCTCTACGAGAAAATGAATATGGCGGCGCTCGGCGTCACATTTTCTAACCACACCTCAGACGAGCAGATGAAGCTCTTAAAGAATGGCGGGCTCGATCTCGCGGTCATGGTCTTTGCCGACAATGCCGAGATTGTCGAGAGTGCGGTCATTAAAGAGAGAATGGAATTTGCGACATTCCGCCAGGCCGAGAGCATCGCGAAAAAGCTGCACTTTTTACGCACAGCGTATATCCGCGAAGGGTATTATGATCCGATTAAAAATATACCGGCCGCTGATAAACAGGTACTAAAGCTCGATACGATGGTATTGTGCAAAAAGGGGACGCGCCGTTCGCAGATCATTGGTCTGCTGACAACGATACAGGAACTCGAACCCGATCTCGTGATTTTCAACAACACGATTCCGAACCTCACGGGAGTTTCGTACACCGCCGCCTCGCGCGATTATTTTGCGAATCACGGGCCGGAAATTTTCGATGTCTATGCGCCGCGCCTGATGGATTTTATGCCGCTGGGTAACCTTGTGCAGATTCTCATGGCGATCAGTGTGTTCTTCAACCTCATGAACGTGGCGAACCGTTTTTTTCTCTGGCGTGTGGATGCAAACCGTGTCGATATTGAAACCGAACTCCGTAATTATTTCGGTCGTCCTGTAACGGCTGAAGAGATCGCGCTCGAAGAGCTCGAGGGGCGGCATGCCAATGCCGAATCGCGCGCCGTGCTCGACGCGCTGATCGACCGGCTCACGCGCCTCGGCGAGAAGTGCCGAAAGAAGTCGTTATCGCTGCTTGTACCGATGGGCAAAGAACAGGCATACCGGTATCAAGAGGAGATTATCAACCGCTTCTTGTCGGCAATGAAGGCGTACCGCGAAAAAATGCAATAGCAGCCATATCCCGAAAGAGTGGCACTTTTTGCCTCAATGTATCGTATGGTTTGCAGCGGGATACGGGACGAAATAAATTTGACCTAAAGTCTGCCTTAGGCGTCGAATCAGGCAGGGGACTAAAGGAGATTCTATGATGAAGAAGAAAATAGCGGTATTTATCCTGATATTCGGTATGGCCTTTGTGGCTGGCAATGTCTATGCCGGCGCGATGATGGCCGATGAGGCACCCGAACCCGCGCAAGACCCCAAAAAGAAAAAAGCCGGCGAAGAGTGTAAAGCATCGGACGAATGCCAGAACCATCATACCTGCAAGAAAACCGGAGATAAAGGTATCTGCACCGCACCCGAGCGGCCTAAGTTGCCGCCCGGTGTCGTTACGCAACTCATCGAATTTCGCTAACACTGATTTATTCTAAAGGAGAAAAAGATGAAAATCAAACATGTCTTCCCAATGATGCTGGCGGTCTGCGCCGTCTTTGCAGGTGTGGGCCCCGTCTCGGCAAAAATGAAAGCCGCGAGCGAAATGGCACCACCGCCCGATGATCCTAAAAAGAAGAAAGCCGGCGAAGAATGCCAAAGCGCAGACGAATGTCAGGTGCATCACAGTTGCACCAAGTCGGGCGATAAAAATGTCTGCACAGCGCCCCCGCGCCGCAAGCTGCCACCGGGAGTCGTGACCTGAGGGGCAACAGATGAAATCTGCATTCGCAGCCATTTTCGTTCTGGCCTCACTTGCGCTTTTAGCCGGCGCCAGCTTTGCGGGGCCGACTCCACGGCCGTCTTTCGCTCCCCCGATTATGCCTGTAGAAGATCCCAAAAAAAAGAAAGCAGGGGAAGCATGTAAGACTTCGGACGAATGCCAGTCGCATCTATTCTGCAGCCAGAACGATGGCAAGGGCGTCTGCATTTCGCGGCCCGTGGAGTATCCTCTACCGCCGACATAATTAAACATGACGGCAGCCTGGCTTAAAGACTCGTGCTTTGATCTGACATTTATCGTCGGCATCGCCGGGCTTGCCGGCGCTATGGCTGGTGTCACGGTGCTCTGGCCTCTGTTGTTTTTGCCGATGCTCACGGTACACACCTGGCTTTTCGGTTACGAACATCTTTGGGCGACTTACACGGGGCTTCTCGCGCACCCCGAAGACCGCCGCCGCCACCCATGGCTGATTTTTCTCGTGCCGCTGCTCGTGCTCGCGGCGCTCTTCGCCATCGGTAAATTCTCGGGCATGACAGGGCTCTATGTGACATACTTTACCGGCCAGTTTTTTCACACCGTGCGGCAAAGCTGGGGGCTCGCGCAACACTACCGCAGGCAGGCGGGTGGCATGGGGTGGGATTCCCCCCGTCTCTCGGAGATCACGCTCTGGTCGGTACCCGTCTGGGGTTTTTTGAACCGCTGCGCCGAGCGGCCGACGGAATTTCTTTTCCAGGATTTCTGGCTGCCACCGGTTCCGAAACTGGCGGTTTGGATAGCGGGTGTCGCGAGTGCGGCGCTCTGGTCATACTGGTTCTACACCCGCATCACCGCGTATCGCCGCAGCGAGTTGCCGCTGGGGCATACGCTCTACATGCTTTCACATCTCGTGATTTATCTCGGCGCCTATATTCTGATTCCAGAGCTTTGTTCGGGTTGGCTGCTCGTGAATGTCTGGCATAACGTGCAGTATATTGCCTATGTCTGGATGCACAACCGCAGGCGCTTTCAGGGTGGTGTCGATTCCCGCACCCGCCTCTTATCATGGCTCTCGCAGCGGGGATCCATCCGCGCGACGTTATTTTTTCTCGCTCTCGTAATTCTTGCTCTGCCCATCTATTACCTGTTGCCGCCTGCGGGTGAGGCGATCGACGCGTTGCTCAAGAACACGGCCGTACCCGCCGCGGTTACGGTCGGTTTAACCCTGACCTTTCATCACTATATCGTCGACGGCATCATCTGGAAACGCCGCCATAACCCGAATATGGATACGGTGTTTCACACCGCCGAAGCGGTACGCTAAAGCGATTTCGCGCAGCGAAAACCGAAGTGGTGTGGAGGGTCGTTCTTCGGCTCATAGGGGCGGCGCACCGCAGCCAGCGCCGACATCGGCCCCCAATACCATGAACCGCCTTTGACCAACTTTTGTTTTGTCGGCCCGGGCCCTTGCGGGTTGCGGCCCGTACAAGCCGCGCCGCATTTCGCGAGGGATTCGACGAACCAGTCGCTCACCCATTCTTGCGCATTGCCCGCCATGTCATAGAGACCGTAGCGCCCGACGGGCCGTGAGCCGACTTCCCAGGTATTACCGGTATGCTCGAACTTCTGCGGCGTCGGCAAAAATCCCTTTTCCGCTTTTTTGCTCGGGCAGCCGCGGCCTTCTTGTTCCTGTATGATCGCACGCTCGCACGTTGCCGGTTCGTTGCCCCAGGGGTAATCCTCACCCTGTGGCCCGCGGCTCGCCGCCTCAAACTCGGCCTCGGTGGGCAGACGTTTACCCTGCGCACGGCAATAGGCATCGGCCTGAAACCAGTTGGCCTTGAGTTGTGGTTGTGCCGGGCCGCGCATGTGCGGGTAATTCGATTGTGTGAACGAGCACTGTTTTGCCCCGACACAGGCCTGGTATTCGCGCGTCGTCACCTCATATTTGTCGATGAGAAACGCTGAAAGTTCAGCCTTGTGCTCGGCAAAGGCTGTAAGCTCGGGCAGTTCCTTTTTAAAATCTTTGCGGTTGGTGCCGAGTGTATAGGTGCCGCCGGGAATGCAGGCCATACCCGCGGGTATCTCCTTCGGGCAATCACCGCCGCCTTCGCGTTGGGCAGCCTTCGGCGAGCAGGCGAGCAGTAACGCGAGCAATCCGGCCTGCGTTTGCCTTAAATTTAAATTCTTCATGAACACCACTGAGCGGTGAAGAGTCTTGTGCCAAGTTGTAAACCCCGATTGGTTGTTAAAAACGGGTTGACGTTCTATTTTTGTTCTATTTTATTCGGTCGTGGCGGCAATCAATGAGGCGGAGATCCAGCGGGGGCGCGGGGCAGGCATGCAGCCCGCGAGCCGTTTCGAAAAGACATCGCGCGAAAATTTCGACGATGGGTGGGATATCCCCGAAGAAGAAACCTCTTTAAGAACACAAATCTTTCCCGACGAAAGCCGCACGATCTTTGCGAAAAACGAATCGCCCGATATTCCTTTTTCGGTTTCGGTCAATGCGTACCGCGGCTGTGAGCACGGCTGCATCTACTGCTTTGCGCGGCCGACGCATAACTATTTCGATCTCTCGTCGGGTCTTGATTTCGAGAGCAAGATCTTCGCCAAGTTCGATGCCGCGCGCCTCATGGAAAAAGAGTTCCGCAAGCCGAAGTATATCCCTCAGACGATTGCGCTTTCGGGGGTAACCGACATCTACCAGCCCATCGAACGCCGCCTTAAAATAACACGCAGCCTGCTTGAGGTCTGCGAGGCATACAACCACCCGGTTGCGCTCATCACAAAAAATGCACTGATTCGCCGTGACATCGATATCTTGTCGCGGCTCGCCGAAAAGAACCTCGTGCGCGCCTATGTTTCGATCACATCGCTCGATGGCAATCTTGCCCGCCGCATGGAGCCACGGGCTTCGACACCGTCGCAGCGGCTTGCGGCGGTGAAGGCGCTGACCGCGGCCGGCATCGAAACCGGCGTGATGCTGGCACCGCAGATTCCTTTTGTGAACGACCATGAGCTCGAGGCGATTTTAGAGGCCGCAGCTGCGGCCGGCGCGACCTCGGCGGCTTATATCACGCTGCGCTTACCATGGGATATTAAGCAGCTGTTTCATGATTGGCTGAAGCGCCATTTTCCCGAGCGCGAAGAAAAGGTATTTGCGCAGATTCGGGCGATGCATCACGGGAAAGAGTATGAAGCCGAGTTCTTTAACCGCATGCACGGTACGGGGCAATATGCAGAGATGCTGGGGCAGAGATTCCACATTGCCGCGAAACGGTTGGGGCTCTTGCGCGAGCGCAGCGCAATGACGACGGCGCTTTTTTCGCGACCGCTGCAGGCGATCTATGCTGACGACGGCCAGCTCAGTCTTTTTTGAAATAGTAGACGCGCGCGGCGCCGTTTGCACCTTTTCCCGTGATTCTCGTTCATCTGCTGCTGATTCTCGTGGTTCTTGTGGCGCTGGTTATCCAGCTGATCACGCCTCTCGTTCTCAACATACCGGTCATGGCAGTCTGCCTGTTGGTGCTGATTTTTACGCTTTGGTCATTTCGCCGCGCACGTCGAAACAGTAAGGTGCCGTTTGTCGCGGCGCTCGCGCTGCTGGTACAGAGTATTCTCTTTATTTTGAGCATTGCGATTCTCGTCGTTGTCACCATACCGAATGAACGGCCTGAAGATTCGCCAGCGGTTGTGCAGGGTATACGCAAATTTCTCGTTGCGCAGGGTATCATCGAGAAACCCAAAACAGTCGCACCGCCGATTGTCTCGCCAACGGCTGAGAAAAAGGCTGCTGAGACAGTGAACGCGCCCGATGCGTCTAAAATTCAGATCAAAATCGATGGTGACGAAGAGAAAAAAGTCAACCCGTGAAAATTTTGCTGAAAATATTACTCGTCGGCTATCTCATTGTGCTTCTGGTTCTGTCGTTTCTGCCGCTCACGGGTTATTACGCGGCATTAGGATCTCTGCCTGTGCTGGGGCTCTATCTTTACCGCCGCGTGATTCTGGAAAATGCAGGTGAAAATCACATCGTCACGCGCGGTGTTTTTTTGCTGGCGGCGGCGGTCTTTTTGTTTGGCTTCGTATTGAATCTCTTTTGTACGCTTTATACCACATACCGCATGGCTGAATTTCGTGCGGGCATCGAAGACCAGAAAAAAAAGATTTATGGCGAGCAGGGCAGCAAGGCGGCTTCACCCGTGCGTTCGCCGGGGGCAAAGTGAAGTACGACTCACCAACGCTGAAATTTTCTATCTCGGGATTACGCGGTGTTTATCCCGCAGATATTTCGCCCGATAAATGGGTCGAATATGTGCGCGCGTTTTCTGCCACCTTGCCCGCGGGGGCAATCGCCATTGCACGCGACGCCCGCGCCACCGGCCCGGCACTCATTAACATTGCCGCAGGCGTGCTGACACTGCTTGGCCGCGAAGTGCATGACCTGGGTCTCGTGCCAACGCCGACGATCAAAGCCTACGTGAAGGCGAAAAAACTGGCGGGTGGCCTCATGGTGAGTGCCTCGCATAACCCGGCGGAATACAACGCGCTTAAATTTATCGGTAAAGACGGTTTTTTCTTCGACGCCGCGGCGAATGCACGTTTCTCTGAGGCGCTCGACGGCTGGGCCGAGTGGGGTTCTTATAAAGTTCAGGGCAAGATCGTCGCGGCGCATGACGCCGCCATTGCATTACATGCGGCCAGCATCGCCAAGGTTGTAAAAAAGCCGAAACGCCGTCTTAAGGTTGTCATCGACCCGGTGGGCTCGTGCGGTGGCGAAATTGCGGTGTATCTGTTAAAGAAGCTTGGGGTAAAATTTGAGGCAATTCATCTCGCCGAGACGAATGAATTTCCGCGGCCACCCGAGCCGACTGCAGAAGCGTTGGGCAAGCTTGGCGCCGCAGTCAGAAAACATAAAGCCGATATCGGCTTTGCTTTTGACCCCGATGCCGACCGCCTGTCGTTAGTCGACGAGAAGGGTCGCGCGATCGGCGAAGAATACACGTTACCCCTCGCCATTCTCGCAGCCGCGAAACCCGGCGGTGTCATTGTTGCAAATCTTTCGACCTCGATGCTGACAGAGAGCGCCGCGCGGCTCAAAAAATGTAAATTTGTGCGGTCGACAGTCGGTGAAGCCAATGTTGTCGCCGAGATGCTGCGCACGAAATCGTTGTTTGGCGGCGAGGGTAATGGCGGTGTCATCAACGCGCGTGTGCCGTCATTTGGCCGCGACGCGCTGACGGGTATGGCGCATGTGCTGGCGCTCGTCGCTTCGGCGAAAAAGCCGCTCTCATTCTGGGTCGCGAGTTTGCCACGCTTCCAGATGGTTAAAGCCGTGCGCAAGGGCGTTAGCGCCGAAGCGATCGAGGCGGCCGCGCAGAAAGCCATGGCAATCGTTGACGGCGCGAAACTCGACACACGCGACGGTTCGCACATTTCGGGAAAAATCGCCGGTAGCCCGGTTTGGATACATTTGCGCGCATCGAACACCGAGCCCGTAGTGCGCATTATTGCCGAAGCCGCGAGCCAGAAAGAAATCGATATTATGCTGAAAGCCATCGACCTATGAAAGTACTCTACCGCGACAAAGAAATTGCTTTTACCTTGGTGAAAACCCGCTTCGGTGACAAGCCGCTGCTGCAATACCCGCCCGCCGCGGGTATTCTCGCGATCGAGCAGGTGCGTTCGAAAAAGAAATTTCTCTGGCTCGTCGAACAATACCGTTTGGGGTCCGGCGCAAAATCGTGGGAAATCCCCGCGGGCAAAAAGAAGAACAACGAGACTATATTACAGTGCGCGAAGCGCGAGCTGGCCGAAGAGGCGGGGTTCGCCGCGCGCCGCTGGAAGAAGTGTATGCAGTACCACCCCGCGATCAGCTTTTCGACTGAAGTTCTGCACCTGTTCTCGGCGCGTGGTCTTTCTGAAGCTGTCGCCGAACACGACGACGACGAAGTCTTCTCAAATAAGAAAGCGTTCAGCCAGGCCGAAATGGCACGCATGATGAAAAGCGGCAAGATCAGCGATTCCAAGACGCTGCTTGCGCTCTGGCTCTTCGAAAAACTCTGATTTTCGATAAGTTTGTCTTGCCGTCCGGGCAGACATCCGCCAGACGGCAGTATGCGTATTTCAGTCATTGGTGCCGGGTCATTCGGTACCTCTCTCGCTAAACTTGTCGCCGAAAATGGCCACGATGTGCTCATCTGGAGCCACAGCGCCGACACCGCTGAGGCGATTCAGAAGAATAAAGAAAATACGATTTATCTGAAAGGCATTCCATTGCCCGATTCGATCAAAGTCACGACCGATTTTGATGCAGCGGCAAAACACGCCGAGCTCGTCATCAGCGCCACCCCCACGCAGGCAATCCGCGATGTCTACAGTAAAGACGGCCGCGCAGCGAAGCTCAATATCCCGATCGTTGTCGCTTCGAAGGGCATCGAAAAAAAATCGCACATGCTGGTTTGCGAGATATTTAAAGATATTTTCGGCGAGGCGAAAAAGGGCAATTTGTTCTTTCTGTCGGGGCCCTCGTTCGCACGCGAAATGGCGCTCAAGATGCCGACCGCAATCACCATCGCGGGCTATGATTCGGCTAAGCTGCCTGACATTCAGAAGGTCTTTCATAACGAATACTTTCGCGCGTATGCGACACCCGACGTGATCGGCGTCGAGCTGGGCGGTGCGCTCAAAAACGTGATGGCGATCGCCACGGGCATTTCCGATGGTCTCAAATTCGGCAGCAATACGCGGTCGGCGATCATCACGCGCGGCCTTGCCGAAATCGCGCGCCTGGGCGAAAAACTCGGTGCGAAGCCGATTACGTTCATGGGGCTTGCAGGTATGGGTGACCTCGTGCTCACCTGTACGGGCGATCTTTCGCGCAACCGCACTGTCGGCTTAAAGCTGGGTCAAGGCATGACGCTGGCTGAGGTTCAGGGTGAGATGCGCATGGTGGCAGAAGGTGTGCCGACGACCGAGAGCGCGCATGAACTTGCGGCGAATCTGGGTGTCGAAATGCCGATCACCGATGCCGTTTACAAGGTGCTATATGAGAACAAACCCGCGCTCGAGGCAATCAAAGAACTGATGGGCCGGTCGATTAAATTCGAATAATTTGTAACAAACGGGTTTTCTGGCCGACTCATACATATGAAAACTAGTGCTCTTTGGTTTTTGGTTTTGCTCTTTATAGCTGGGGGTTTTGGCTGCGAACGAACAGTTCAAGCTGCCGAGCAGGTGAAAAAAAAGGGGGGATTTCCCATGTCGCAAAAGATACAGAAGTCTGAAGCGGAGTGGCAGAAGATACTGACACCCGAACAATTCTACATCTTGCGCAAGCAGGGTACCGAGCGTCCTTTCACAGGCAAATACCATGACCACCATGAGAAGGGCATCTATGTCTGCGCCGCGTGCAAGACTCCGCTCTTCGACTCGGCGACAAAATTCGAATCGGGCACCGGCTGGCCGAGCTATTACCAACCCGTCAGTGCGGCGCATGTCGAAGAGCTCAGCGACACGAGCCACGGCATGGTGCGCACCGAGGTGCGTTGCGGAAAATGCGGCGGGCATTTAGGGCATGTGTTTGACGACGGCCCCAAACCGACGGGCTTGCGCTACTGTATCAATTCGGCATCGCTCGATTTTCAGAAAAAGTGAATTGTGACCCGGGGCAACGTCCCGGGAGATATCAATCTTTCAGCGCGGATTTCAGCTCGCGCATCGAATATTCTTTGCTGTAGAAGCCCGTCATCGTATGAATGAGTTCGCCGTCGGGTTTAGTCAGCACGACTGTGGGTAATCCGCGGATATTATAGCTCTGCGCGAGCTTATCGAGTTCGTCGGTCGGGCTCGAATAATCAATGCGCACCGGTAGAATTTTATTTTCGAGCGCAAAGTTGATGAATTCGTCTTTTACGAAGAGTTTGCGTTCCATTTCTTCGCATGCACCAGTCGGCCCAGAAATCAATGAAGAGTATTTTGCCTTCTTTGGCTGCGACTGCCTTTGCCTCTGCAAGGTCTTTGTACCATTTTAGTTTACCTGCGGGCAGAGTCATGGTAACCTTACGGTTGACATCAGACACAGCGCCCGTGTTGTTTTTCACCTCGGCGCCCCAGTATTTCACGAAGGGCGAAGTAAAAAGAAACAGCCCGAGACCTGAAATCATCAGCATGCCTGCGGTGTTGAGTTTGAGTCTAAATGGCATAGAGTGCTCCCTTTTCATGGGTTCAGAAAGAATAAAAAATGTCACGCACATGGCGAAGCCGATGACAGCAAACGGAAACGCCTGCGCGACGGGGGGGAAATCCCCCGCGAGATCTTCGAGATAATGAAAGCCTGCGGCGATGAGGGTTACGGCACCCGCGTATTCAATGGCGTGCAGCCAAACGCCGGGTTTTGGCAGGCGAATCGAAAAGAGGCCGATCAGTAAAAACGGTACACCCATGCCGAACGCAAAAGCAAATGCCGCAAGTGTCGGCAAAAGTACCGACTGCTGCGACCCCGCGCTTTTGCTGATCTGCACCAGCACATTGCCGAAGAAGGGCGCGGTGCATGGCGCGGCGATGAAAGCAGAAAAGATACCGAGAATCAATGGGTATGTCAGCGCGTCTTTTTTACCGACCTGCAGCCGGTTAGCGAAGTTCGGTAGTGGCAGCGGTACAAGGTGCGCATACGCGAGCCCGAGATAGATCAGCAAAAAACCGATGATAGTAATGAAATAGGGATTTCCAAAATATTTACCGAAGACAACACCCGAAAGTGCGGCGATAACACCGAGCGCTCCGTAAGTCAGCGACATGCCCAAGGTATAGATGCCGGCTGCGCGAAAACCCTGCACCCAGCTTTTGCGCTCACCGCCGGCAAAGATGGCAGTGGTGATCGGTATCAGCGGATAAACGCAGGCCGAAAAAGACGACAGCAGTCCCCAGCCGAACGCCGCAAAGAGCATGGACATGCCGGTAATATAACAAATCTGAAACGCGGCGGCGATGCCTTTTGGTTGACGCAGCCGCAAGCTATCCGGCGTTTTCGGCGTCATGTATTCATCGAGGCTACTTGCAGCCTGCCTTTGTTTTTTGCTCGCAACCTGTGCTTCGCAGTCGCCCGCAGGCGCCGCCAAAAAGATTCTGGAGAGCGAGAATTCGCGGTATGGTCTTGTCAGCGTTCATGACGCCGATGGCAAACGCTACATCAGCATTGGTGCGCAAGAGCAGTCGGGTGTGAATCTCGCGAATAAACGAGAGTGGGTCTACACGTACATGTATCTGCTCTCGCTCGGTATTCTCGCCGCCGAACCGGGTATTGCAGACCGGCCCGCGCGGGTGCTGATCATCGGTCTCGGCGGCGGCAGTTTTTCCGATTTTCTCGCCGAGGTCTATCCGCAGTGGTCGATCGATGTGGTGGAGATCAACCCCGCGGTGATTCGCCTCGCGAAAAAATATTTTCCGATCGATAAACGCGTGAACATCATTGAAGCCGATGGCCGTGCGTTTCTCGCCAAAACCAAAAATAAATACGACGTCATTCTGATGGATGCTTTCGGCGAACATTACATTCCCCCCGAACTTTATACTGTGGAGTACTTTACGCTGCTGAAAAGCCGTCTGGTAGGCGGCGGGCTGACGCTGATGAATACATGGGAGGGCAACCCCGTCGAAGCGCAGGAGATTGCGACGCTGCGGAGCGTCTTCGCGCAGGGCTACTGGATACACCACCCAGACGAAACTCCGGGCAACCGCATCTATATTCTCGGCGATAAGCTGGCGGCCATCGAGACGCTGCGGAAAAGCATAAGCGATGATTTTTCGCGGCGCGGCTTTCCCGGCGCATCGCCCGGTAAAGTACTCGCGGCGATGCGCGATACCGCCTCAGCACCGAAAGCCGCGCCGATCACTGACCGCAGCGTGCGCGCGTTATTTCGTAAATACGGTAAAAACTGGGATTAACCCCGTGCGACTATTTTTCGGTGAGTACTTCGAATCCTTTCCATTCTGAGGGGGGGGACTTCAGGTATTGCTCGATACGTTCGAGGTAGAGCCGCAGTGTTTTGTCTCTCGCGTTCTCTGACATGAGCTGAAGAAAAGCGGTTTTGGCCTCATGGAACTGACCCTCGCGGTAAAGCAGCATCGCCGCTTGAAAGTCGTTATGTTGACGGTTCTTGAGACGCTTGAGTTCGTCGTCGTCGCCGCTGAAAACTTCGATAAGACCTACAGGTTCGTTCTTGCCTTTGACGGCGACACGGTCGACAAGGCGGTACAAATACTTTTCTTTTTCCGTGATATCATGCCACGACACCTCTGAGATAAGTATGCCGGCACCGTAATTTTTGGTAAGGCTTTCGATGCGCGAGGCGAGATTCACCGCGTCGGCAATCACCGTACCATCCATACGCTGGTGTTCGCCGATCGTACCGAGCATGACACGGCCCTGGTGAATGCCGATGCCGATGGCAATCGGCGGATAATCGTGTTTTGCACGGCGCGCATTCCAGTCGCGTACACGCTCTTGCATCGACAGCGCAGCCTCAAGCGCGTCGGCCGCGGCGCCCGGGCCGCCATGGTTTCCGGGAAAAAGCGCCATGACTGCGTCGCCGATATATTTATCGATGAAACCCTTGTGATCGCGTATCACAGGGCCGACCTTATCGAGATACGAGTTAATGAAATCGAAGTTTTCTTTCGGCGTCATCTTTTCTGACAACGAGGTAAATCCGCGGATGTCGGAGAACAGAACGGCCATGTCGCGCTGTACCTGGTCGCCGAGATTCACGTCGAGAATACTCTGTTTTTCGAGCATCGTCAGAAATTCGAAAGGCACGAACCGGCGCGAGGCGGTATTAAAGGCCGAAAGGTTGGCGTTCAATGCCTCGGTTTCATCGTGCAGGCGTACGAACCGGTTCGCCAGCACAAGCGCCATCGAGATGATGAAGAAGATAAACACATACGTGAGAAGCGGCGGCAGGTTGATCTTCGCCTGACCGCTCAGAATATCGAGAATCATCGCGGCTAACAGTATCAAAAAGCTGACGATCATAATGATCGCATCGCGGTTTTTGCGGATTACCTCGCGGATCAGAATAACGGCAACGCCACCTATATAAAAAAACCAGACATAGGTAACGATATTGTTCTGCAGAAAATCCCAGGTCTTGACGTCGGGAGAAAAGATCACAGCCGCCGCGACGCCGGCGATCACAAGATTCACCGCGAAGACGCTGAAATCCCAGATCTTTACAAAGCGTGTTACCGTCAGCTTGTAATAATGGCGGATAAAATAATAGAAGGTCGGTACCAGCATAAAAAGCGCGAGGTACTGAACGCGTTTCCAGAAATAGAGATTTAGTCCGTACTGGTATTTCAGCTGCGTATGCAGCGCGCTGTAAACGACAAGCGCAATGGCAAAAATCGCAAAATAAAAATTTTCCCGGTCATGGCGCCGGCGGATAAAGAATAATAAAAAGTAAAGCCCGAAGGTCAGATAACAGACCAGCGCGAGCGAACCCCAGAGATTTTCCAGATAATACGCGCGGTAAAGATCGGCCGAGGGGCCGATTTCGGTGCGGTCGCGGTATATTCCCATTTCTTTTTCGAGCACTCCCTGAACTTCAACCGCGAGTTCGTTGATACCTGTTTTGAGGGCACCCATCGGTATCGGGTAGAGTCTCGTCTTGTCGTATGCCTGCGGTTCTTTGCGGTCGAATTCACCGGTTTGACCGATCAGCATGCCGTTCAGATAAGTGCGGTCGCGGTCGTTGATCTCCCCGAGGCGCAGCGCATAGGGTTCGGCCGGCACTTTCTGCAGAATAAAACGCAGGCGGTAATGCGCGGTTTTAAGACCACTCACCGCAAGCTGTGGCGCGAGATTTTCAGGGGTCTTTACCTGTTTATAGGCGGATGTATCGCTTGCGGCGTTATGCGTTTTCGCCGCTACGGCCGGCTGCACCACCTCGTAGCCACCGGCTTTCGCGAACCAGACGAAGCCATCGGCCGAGGCCAGACTTTGTATTTTACCCGCCACGATTTCTTTCGGCATGGGGTCAGCCGCAAGAAAATCGGCGCTGCAACAGGAGAGTAGCAGCAGGTAGCGGGCAGTTTTTTTCATCAGGTTCCTCCGGAGTCGGCGATATACCGTGCTATGACGTCGCTGACTTTATCTTCAGAAGTATGGACATCCATGACCATGCTCGAGTGGTCGGTCTCGGGAAGAGTTTCGATACGAATCTGGCGCAGGCCCGCGGCGGCGAATTTATCTTTGTAGACTTTGCCCTGCTCGACGAGGTATGCATAGTCTTTATCGCCGAAAAGAATCAGAGCTGGCGCACTCGCCGCGACCGCATACGTTGCAGGCGAATATTTCGCGTCGGCGTCGCCGCTGCCGAAAAACGGCACTGTCAGCTCGGTATTGAAACCCGGTTCTTTGTGCCGCCGCATATGCGCGATATCGAGAATCGGCGAGAGTGCGATAGCCGCGCGTATATTCGCATTTTTTTTCTGCCATAGCGCCATAAGCGCGAGGTGCCCGCCCGCCGAGTGGCCCACAGTGAAAATTCGTTCGGGGTCGATGCCGTATTCGGCAGCGTGTTGTTTCAGAAATGCCACGGCGCTTTCGACATCGGCTATCTGATCTTCGGGTTTGGCGCGCGGGTAAAGCCGGTAGTCGATCACCGCGGTTGCAATGCCGCGTGTCGCAAGCGCGAGACCAAAATTCTGATAAAGCCCCGTAAACGCCTGGTAATAACTGCGCGTCTGGTTGCGCCAATAGCCGCCGTGAATGAAAACCACCGCAGGAAATTTTCCCCCGGGCTGCGCCCCCGCGATTTTTGGCAGATAAAGATCGAAACCGGCGTCTTTATCGCCCGTCGCCGAGTAGTTGAGGTTGTCGCGAAATGCGACTTTTTCTTCAACCTTGCCGCGCGCGCGCAAGTGGCAGGCGGTCAGAAAGCCCGAGAGAAGCGCAATCAGTGTCGCTGCGGTTTTCATAATCAGCGGATCAACCCCGGGTTTTCCAGATATTTGGCGAGTGTTGCGAGAAATTTCGCACCCGTGGCGCCGTCGACGACGCGGTGATCGCAGGCAAGGTTCAGCGCCATAAAATCACCGAACAGTACCTCGCCGTTTTTACCTTCGTATGGCCTACGCTCGCTTGTACCCACCGCAAGAATACACGCCTCGGGGGCATTGATGATCGCCTGAAACGAGGTGATGCCGAGCATGCCGAGATTCGAAACGGTAAAACCCGCGCCTGTGTACTCTTCGGGTTTTAACCGGCGCGAGCGCGCACGGCCGCCGAGCTCTTGCGCGGCAGCGGCGATCTGAAACAGGCTGTACTGGTCGGCGTTGCGGATGACCGGCGTAATGAGACCGTCGTCGAGACTCACCGCAAAACCGACGTCGACATTGCCGAGCTGCAGAATATTACCAGCGCCGTATTGGCGCAGAATTTCGGGATGCCGCACGAGGCTTTGCGCGGCGGCGGCGATGATAAAATCGTTCACCGAAACTTTTTTGGGTAATTGTGAATTCTCTGGATTTTCCTGCGCCTGCAATGCGGCGAGACCCTGGTTCGTTTCTTCGCGCAGCTTTACAAGGCTCGTGACATTAACGCTGCGCGAGAGATAGAAGTGCGGCACATTCTGTTTCGCAAACGTCAGGCGTTCTGCAATCGTCTGTCGCATGGGCGAGAGCGGCAATGTGGTGTCGGGTACGCGCTGGCCGTGCGCGGCGTGGATAACGATTGAAGCAGCGGGGCGCGCCGCTGGCAGGGCAGCGCCTGAAAGATCCCGGCTGACGATACGCCCACCGGGGCCGGTTCCCTGTATCGCTTTCAGATCGATACCGTTCTGGCCCGCGTTCTTTTTCGCAAGGGGTGAAGCTTTTACGC
>JAFLED010000036.1:0-3896 GCA_017302045.1 Spirochaetota bacterium | reverse complement strand
AATGGGTTGAACCGTGTTGGGGGTCGCCTGCAACGCCGGTGCCACAGCAGGCACAGCGGTCTGAGGTTTCGCCGCGGGGGATATCCCACTCAACAGCGCATCAAAATTTTCGCCGGGCTGCCCGATCACCGCGACGGGGGCGCCGACCGGCAATTTGTCGCCCTTGTTAGCGATGAGTTTTAACACAACACCGGCGTCATAGGCTTCGAGATCCATGACGGCTTTATCGGTTTCGATCGCGGCGAGAATGTCGCCGGGTTTGACCGTATCGCCTTCTTTTTTCTGCCATTCGACGAAGACGCCTTCTTTCATAGTAGGGGAGAGCTGGGTGATGGTTGCGAGCTTTGCCATAGTTTAAAGTTGGCGCAAATTACCTCTGTCAAGTCAAAGACATGGCCATGCGCGATGGGCAGAGCCATGGCCGTTATGAGTATTCACATTACGAGCGGTAGCCGCAGTTGGATTTACTTTTTTCCGGAATTTCGCCTCGACAGGCCGAATAATACCCCCAAATTCGTTCATGCATATCTTTCTCACCGGCGCCTCGACGGGTATCGGCAACGCGATCGCGCGCGAGCTCGATAACCATTTCAAGGGTGCGGCGTTTTTCTCGCTCTCGTCGCGCAAAAAAGAGCTGCTCGACGATCTGGCAAAAACGCTAAAAAGCAAGTCGGCAGTCTATGCCGCCGATCTCTCTGAGCCCGCCGTCGCCGAGATGACGCTCGAGCGCGCAGTTAAAGAACATGGGCCAATCGACATTCTGATTAACAATGCAGGTATGCAGAACATCGATCATTTTACCGCCATCAAGAATGAAGACGCGGACAAACTATTTAAGCTGAATTATACAACGCCGGCGCGTCTGATGCGCAAGGTATTGCCGTCGATGGCAGAGCGTAACTCTGGGACGATTGTGAATATTGCGAGCCTCGGCGGCATTACACCGACACCGTATATGGCCGAATACTGTGCCTCGAAGGCTGCGCTGGCATCCCTCGCGATTGCGCTCGCGGGCGAATACAAAGACACAGCGCTGCATTTTGTCACTGTCTATCCCGGGCCCGTTGAAACACCGATGTCCGATTACGCGGGCGGCCGTTTTGAGAAGGATGCCATAAGTAAAGTACCGTTTGGTACGGCCGACGGTCTCGCGAAAGAAATTCGCATTGCGGTCGAAAAGAAAAAACACAAGGTTGTGTATCCCGCGATTTATCAGACCGCCGAAGTCTTCCGCGATTTTTCGATCTGGGTCACTGCCAAGATGGCGCCTAAGCCAAGATAGTGACGCCTTGGCAACGGGCTATAGAATCTCTTTAATACAGGTAGCCGGTTTATCGCCGTACCAGGTGAAAAACTTGCGCACCGTTGCTTTGCCCTGAAAGCCGAACAGCCTGAAGAGCGCGTCCCACTCGGCGGCGTCGGTATGCAGCTTTTTCGACTGAAACACATCGAGCGTGGCGCAGGCTTTTAACAAATCGGGCGGCCAGTTTTCGGGTTTCATGCGCCCGGTGAAAATAAAACAGCGGTTGCCCATGATGAGCGTCTCTTCCGGTGCGCCGGTGGGGCTTTGCCATTCGGATTTCCCATGTACCGGAAAACAGGTTTTGGGTTCGGCGGGTTTTCCGTCCTTAAACAACTGCACACCTGAAACGGCAATTTTTTTACCGCTGTAAATCCAAACCTTATTTGGTACCGCGTAGATCGCCACTGCGGGGTATACCGCGAGAAGAAAAGGCAGTACCAGCACAACCGCGGTAACAGGCATCACATAACGCAGGTTTCTTCTCGCCGACCACAGGCGGCGCCGCCGCTTCAGGTAATAGAGTGCCGCAAGCAGCAGTGCGACAAAGACCAGCGATAGGATTTGTATCGTGGCTTCTGCCGCTGGAAAAGAGGCGGAAACATAAGCGCTGTGCCAGCCGGCGAATTTGAGATAGAGCATGTCGAGCGCGTGCAATGCATATTTGACCGGCTCGAAAATCAGAAAGACCAGCGAGAGAAAGAGGTAAAGCCCTGAAAAAGGTACGAGCAGCAGGTTGTAGACGAGCGACAGTGGGTGCGCGCTGCCGAAGAGCAGATAGCCGAGTATAAGCGCCGGTAAACCCGCGGCTAGCGTCAGTGCGGCATGCTCACCCAGCAGATTCAGAAGTTTATTTTTCGACGCAAAACAAAAATGCAGCGGCTCATAGAACACAAGAATCGCGCCGGTGATGCCGAACGAGAGAATAAACGACATCGAAAATGTCGACAACGGAAACAGCAGCTCGACGATAATTGCGGTCAGAAACAACAGTGTCCATGAAGGTAGCCGCCGGTCGATAACGCGCATCGCGAGCGCAATGGTCATAAAGAGCCATGCGCGCAAGAGCGGCACAGGAAAATCGAGCAGCAATAAGAAACCGGTCGCAACGGCGTAGCCGAGCGCGCTGCCAACGGCGGGTAATCCTGCGAAGCGAAAAGGCAGGTACAACAACGCAAAAAGGAGGGCGATATTGAGGCCCGAGACGGCGAAAAGGTGCATGAGCCCCATATCGCGAAAGGCGTCGAGTTCCTGTGGCGCCAGATCTTCCGTATCGCCCAGTAGAAATGCCGCGATCAGAGATCGTTCGCCCATTTTGTCGAACCTGTCATGCAGATAGGCGAGTATTTTTTTACGGAAATCGCTGAGAAATCCCGCCGGTGCAGCGAGCACGCGGATATCCTGCGTCTTGCACCACGCGGCGACGCCAGACAGGCGCTCGAAAATCATAAACGTGGATGCAGTGACTTCCTGGGCTTCGCAGCGGTAAGCGACGCGGGCATGCCTTGCGGGCAGATTTTCTTTTTTAAGGCCCGTCAGCCGCAGCTTTATTTTTGCCGCAGTTTGAATGATGACCGATTTACGCGAGACACCGACGACCTCGGCTTCGCCGCTGAGTGGAATATCTCCTTTGCCGGCAAGATGCGGCAAACGCAAGGCAAACAGCATCGCCCCGAGCGCGATGCCCAAACCGACCGCCCATAGAAGCTTTTTCGGCGCACGTCGGATATCGGTAGCGGCGAAAGCAAACAGGCAGGCCGCGGTGAGAGCCGCCGCGACCCAATGCTGGTTCTTAAAGAGTGTTAGCGCAACGAAAACAAGAAAGAGGTAGGGCCAGAGCACACTACCTTATTCCACTTTGGGCATTTTTCTGAGAAAGGTTGGTATATCGTATGCTGCGGCCTGAACCGACGCATCGACACGGGGAAAGTCTAACCCCTGCTGGGCCGGAGTGCGGTACGCAGCGGCGCTGCCGTCTTCTGTACCGGTGCGCGGCAGTATCTGCGGTTTGAATTGTTGCGATGCATGCGCGGCTTGTTGCGGCCGTGTATCGATACCCGCGTCTTTGCGGCGGTAGCCTGTCGCGATGACGGTGATCGATACGTGATTGTCTTTGGTTTCGTCTTCCGTAAAACCCACGATGATGACAGCGTCCTTGCTAACTTGTTCGTGAATCTGCTTCTGAATCTCGTGGTATTCGTAGAGCGCGAAATCGGAACCGCCGACGACGTTGATCAGCACTGCCTGCGCGCCGTCGATCGTCTTGCCGTTTAAAAGCGGGTGGTGGATCGCACTCTGCAGCGCTTCGGCGACGCGGTTTTCGCCGGTGCCTTCGCCGAGACCGATGACAGCGTCGCCGTTCTGGCCCATCACGGTGCGCACGTCGGCAAAGTCGACATTCACAAAACCGGTTGAGTTAATGATGTTGCTAATACCGCGCACCGCACGGTAGAGCATGTCGTCGATGAGTTTGTATGCCGCGCCGACAGACGTTTTTTTATCGATGACTTTGAAGATCGCTTCGTTCGGAATCGTGATGAGTGTGTCGACACGGTCGCGCAGATTCGATTGGCCCTGTTTCGCATAGCTCATGCGC
>JAFLED010000359.1 GCA_017302045.1 Spirochaetota bacterium | reverse complement strand
AACCTTCGCGCAGGTGCTCGACGAAGTACGCGAAGCGGTTTTGCTCCGGCGGTGCGATCTCTTGCGGCGCGATGACCGGCTTCGTGAAGACTTTCTTTTTGCTTTTATCCGAGAGCACGTCGCCGTCTTTGAGGCGTATGACGCGGTTCGTCGCTTCGGCGACTTCTTCGTCGTGTGTCACGACGATCACACCGAGTCCGCTCTGGTGCATTTCTTTGAGCAGCTTCAGAATATCGGTCTGCGACGCGGTGTCGAGGTTGCCCGTGGGTTCGTCGGCAAGCAACATGCGCGGCGCATTCACCAGCGAGCGGGCGATTGCGGTGCGCTGCTGTTGCCCGCCCGACATCTCTGAAGGGCGGTGGTGCATGCGCCCTTTCAGATTCACATCGGCGAGCAGGCTTTCGGGACTTGTCAGACCATTCTTATGGCCCGAATACAAAAGTGGCATTGCGACATTGCCGAGCGCCGTGAGCCGTGGCAACAGGTGAAACTGCTGAAAAATGAAACCGAGCGTCTGCCGGCGATAGACCGCGAGCGCGTCTTCACTCAGGTGCGAAACTTCTTTGCCGAAGAGTTTGTAGCTGCCCCCGCTCGGTACGTCGAGTAACCCCAGAATGTGCAGCAGCGTCGATTTACCCGAGCCCGAACGGCCCATGATTGCGACAAATTCGTCGGGGCCGATATTGATCGAAACGTCGCGCAGTGCATAGACGGATTCACCGCCCATGGTGTAGACTTTGCTCAGGTGCGATATTTCGATCATCAGTGCGCGCGGTTCTTGCCGCCGCCCGAACCCGAACGGCCGCCGCCGCGCGTTGGCATAAACGGGTTGGTGCCTTGTTTCGACTGCATCTGCACGCGGGGTACGAGCACAATAGCCTTCTCGTCGATACCCGAAACAATTTCGGTGTTGCCACCGTCCGATTCGCCGATTTCAACCAGCGCTTCGACGGGTTTACCGTTCGCGTCTTTAACCAGAACGAATGGCGATTCTTTTTTGAACTGTATCGCGGCCAGCGGCAGCGTGAGGATATCCTCGCGTTCTTTCAGAATGAATGTAACATTCGCTGTCATGCCGCTGCGCATAAACTCGGGTTGTTTTACCGGCAACGCGTCGACGTCGTAGGTGGTGACATTATTCACAGTCTTTGCTTCGAACGCGATGGCGCTGACCTTAGCTTCGATGGCCTCTTTAGGGTAAGCGTCGAGTATGATCTCTGCGGGTATGCCGGGTTTCACGCGCGCAATGTCGGTCTCGTCGACTTTGGCAACCACCTGTAAGCGGTCAGAGACAACGAGCAGTACATCGGCCGAGGCGACCGTTTGGCCAGGTTCGATGTTGCGCAGAATGATCGTACCCGACACCGGTGCGATGATCGGTGTCGCTTTGTAATATTCCTGGAAACGTTTGTATTCGTCGGCGCTGACCGCGCGTGCCGAATCGAGGAGCGCCGCGCGTTCGGTCGAACTCATCCACGCGAGAATCTGGCCGCGACGTACCTTATTGCCCTCTTTGACATGCACGCTTTCAATGCGGCCTGCGACGGGGGGTTTCATTTCGATGCGGCCTTCGGGTGAGACCGTGCCGGTGCTGGTAACCGTGATACGCAGATCGGTACGGCGCGGACTTATTTCTGTGTACGCGACTTCGCTCTTTTTACCCCGCGCGAAAAAAAAGTAAGTGCCTGTCGCTGCTGCGGCGACGACGAGGCCAATGACAATGTAACGTTTCAATTTGCGGGTCCTTCGCCGAGCGCTTGTTCCCACACGGCCTGAGCAATTTCCAGATCATAGCGGGTCTGCAAAACATCTTTTTGACGGCTGATGAGTTCGTTCTCGATGATATCCCACTGGTCGAAAGATAAGAGGCCGCTCATGTATTTCACGCGCGCGATCTGTGCGCGCACCATCGAGGCAGAAAGCAGCGATTCGCTGACCTTCGCGTTTTCAACCGCGGCACGAAAACCCTGTAAGGCTTGCTGCAGTTTTGAGATGCGCTGGGTTTCGATGCTCTCGCGGTTACGTTTTGCGGCCTCGAAGGCGCTATTGTTTGCTTTCAGCGCATAATAATCTTTACCGCCTGAGAAAAGCGGGTATGAGACGCCAA
Source organism: Spirochaetota bacterium (assembly GCA_017302045.1). Taxonomy (GTDB): domain Bacteria; phylum Spirochaetota; class Leptospiria; order Turneriellales; family Turneriellaceae; genus Turneriella. The sequence continues at coordinate 1,002 of JAFLED010000359.1, read as the reverse complement.
CATTGACCGACCAGCGGTCGCCCTGCGGAAAAAAATCCGGGCCCTGGCGGAACAAGCTGCCTGAAGCGGTGACGGTCGGAAAAAAAGGCGAGATCGAGGCGTCGGCGGTTGCCTCAGCCGAAAGTTCCTGGGCGCTTGCCTGCCGGTATTCGGGAGTTTTTCTGGCGGCGTCGCCCAGCGCAAAATTTTCGGGTGGTAGCCTGACCTCGGTATTGCCGCTGATCTGAATTTCAGAATCCTGCGGCAGATTGAGTACGCGTTTCAGTTCTGTCTCTGAATTCGTGCGCTGGCGCAGCGATTGGTTTACGTCGCGGTCGGCCTGCGCACGGTAAGACTGCGCGAGCAGCAGCGAACCCTTGTTTTCGGAGCCGCTGTTAAAACGCAGTTCTATCATCTTCATATTATCTTGCCGGCGTTTCTGCGTTTCGAGCGCCAGTTCGTACTGGCGTTTCGCGAGCGAGAGCAGCGACCAGGAGGCTTTGAGCTCGTAGAGCGCCTTCGCCGCTGTCAGTGCAAAGTTCGCTTCAGAAAGTTCTGCGTTCGCGCGGGCACCCTTGACTTTGTAATAATCGGACAGGCCCGAAAACACGCTCTGGCTAACACCGAGCGACGCCGAGTAGAGCTGGTAAGTGGCGCTTTGCCCCGCCAGCTGGGCCGTTGTCGCCGAGTTACCCTGTGTATAATTCACACCCGCGGTGACTTGCGGCAAAAAACCCGCATACGCACCCCGGTAGTTATACTGCGCCGTTTGCATGTTCTTGCGTGCGGCGAGAATGTCCCGGTTGTTCGCCGCGAGGCTTTTCGCAGCGGTCGCAAAATCCAATGTCAGGGTTTCGGCGGCAACAGGTAAAGAAAGCGTAAAAAGAAGTAAAACGCGCATAGTCTCGAAGCAAAAGACCCCGGAAACCGCGTCTGCGTTCCGGGTATGTCTTCTTTATAATATCGGTGAAATGGCCCGGCGATCTGAAATGCCGTCGCAAAATACGTGGGCAATCCGTCTTA
>JAFLED010000358.1 GCA_017302045.1 Spirochaetota bacterium | reverse complement strand
GCCGGATTACCCTCGACCGCCATACCGTCTTCGAATTCTTCGGTCTTGACCCCAACGCCGTTGAGGTTCTTAACCATAATGGCGATGCGATCCGATTCTTTGACACGCAGCTCTTTTGCGTTGCGGTATGAAAACCTTCCCTGAGCAAAAGTGCCCGCAACCGTCAGCACAGGTATTTCATCGATCAGCGCGGGTATTACCTTCGGATCGGGTTCGATGCCTTTCAGCTGAGCATGGCGCACAAGCACATCGCCGCCCTTCTCACCACACTCGGCTCTTTGGGGCAGAATTTCGACGAAGGCACCCATCTGCTGTAATGCATGCAGATAGGCGTCACGATAGGGATTCAGGAGAAGGCCACGCAGCAGAACTTCGCTTTCGGGTATGAGGCTCGCGCCGACGGCAAAGAACGCGGCGGAAGAGATGTCGCCCCAGATTTTGTAATCGCGCGCTTCGACGGTTTGATTGGCCGCGAGCGTGATCGTTTTCGCCCCTCCCCAAATTTGGGGAGGGGTGTCCGAAGGACGGGGTGGGGCGACCAGGAGTTCAACACCCGCAAAGCGCAGCATGTTCTCAGTGTGATCGCGCGAGGGGATCGGCTCGTGCAATATCAAAGAAGTCTGCGATGCCAGCGCCGCAAGAATCACGGCCGATTTCACTTGGGCCGAGCCGAGTGTTTCAGTAAACTCGACTGGTGGCAGTTTCGTACCCGTGACGCGTACCGGCAGACAATCCTTCTCGCCTAACCACTCGAACTTCGCGCCGAGTTTCTCCAGTGGGCCGGTGACACGACGCATGGGGCGCTTGCGCAGACTCGCATCGCCGTCGATGACGGCCGTCACACCATCGAGACCTGCGAGCAGGCCCATGATGAGGCGTGAGCCGGTACCCGAGTTACCGCAATCGATCGTACCAGCGGGGGATTTAAGACTCTTCAGGCCATCGGATTCAACACGGAATGTACGATCTCCCAAATCGGTGACGCGCGCGCCCAAGGCCTGCATCGCCTTGAGCGTATTCATGGTATCGCCGGCATCGAGAAAGTTCGAAATGATCGAGGTGCCTTGGGCGAGAGTTGCAAGTATCGCGGCGCGGTGCGAGAGCGATTTATCGCCGGGAAAAGTCAGTGTACCGCGCATCGGCATCGCAGCACAAATTGCGCCAGAGAGAGGGCGTAAAGGAAAAGCGCGGCTCAGATACGGGAGCGTTTCCGGTTTTCGCAGCGCTTATTTTACCGAGAGAATTACTTTTCCTTTTGCACGCCCGACCTCCAGGTAAGAGAATGCCGCTTTCATATCGTCCATCGCGAAGACGCGATCCACAACGGGCTTCCAAGCCCCCTGCTCCACCATTTGCGCGATATCCCGCAACTGCTCACCCGAGGGATAAACAAAGAGAAAGTGATAATGAATGCCCTTCATGGCTGCAGTGATCGTTTCGCGCCAGCTGAGCGCAGCGCAAGCAAGCTGCACAAACAGGTTTGCCCCAAAGGCGTGGGCAAATTTGGCATCGGGAGGGCCAGCCAGTGCAATGAGGTGCCCGCCCGGTTTCAAAATCTGCAATCCCCGGCAGACGTCTTCGCCATCTACCGAATCCAGAACGATATCGTAACCCGAAAGTAAATCCTCAAAGCGGTCTTTCTTATAGTCTATCACGAGATCGGCGCCGAGTTTTGAAACCCAACCCATATTCGCAGTGCTCGTGGTCGTCGCCACATAGGCCCCGCGCGACTTCGCGTAGGGAATCGCAAACGTGCCGATGCCGCCTGCCCCCGCCTTGATAAAAACCTTTTGTCCCGGTTGAAAATTTACCAGCTGTAGCGCCTGGTAAACCGTAAGCCCGACGAGCGGAAGCGCGGCAGCCTCCGCAAAACTGAGGTGCGCGGGAACAGGCGCAAGATATTCTTCGCTCACCGCAACCGCTTCGGCGAACGCGCCGAGGCGGCGTTTATCGAGCGTGGCAAAGACACGGTCGCCGGGCCGAAAGCGTGTCACCCTCTTACCGGTTTCGCTCACGATACCCGCAATATCGTTCCCCAAAATCAATGGCATTTTATACGTCAATAAGGGCCACATCTTACCGGCGCGTATTTTCGCATCAACCGGATTCAGCGCAGCGGCATGAACTTCGACAAGAACCTCGTGGTCTGCGATCACCGGTCGCGGCATTTCCCGTAATTCAAGCTTGTCGGGATTTCCATAACCGGAGATAACAATGGCACGCATGCCCTATCTTGCACACGGGAGTATTGTTCGCCTTGTACAAACGTGCAAATCACCGAAAAAAATTTACATTTTAAGAGGAGTTATCACATCACTCGGGATGCAATCCTATCCTGAACGCATTTGCCTCTGGAAAACGCATGCGCTGTTCATCGGGCGCTTGCCCGAATTTGGTCCGCGCCGGCAAGCGGCTGCTGCACTGTGCATCGGGCTCGAAGACGACATTGAAATTTCGGCAGATGAACAAAGCTGGTTTCGTTGCCGCACCGCTTTAACCGGCCCTGAAATCCATCATGCTATACGCTTCGGGGGCAAACCGTGCGCGCTGATTTTTCTCGAACCAAACACCGCCGACTATGCCCGAATCCGTTCGACCAATGCTCAGCGCGAACAGGCCGGTATTTTCACCGCGCTAGCCCAGGAGGCTTATCTGCTGGATTTTCTGCGCGAGGTGAACCGCTGCGAGAATGCCGTAGCGTTGCAAGACGTGCTGAACTCCTTTTCTCTTGGAGCAAACGACCCGGTACCGCGGCAGCTCCCCGATGCGCGCATGCAGAAGATCGCGCTCCAGGTCGCGCGCGAGAGTGCGGACAACATCCCCATCGCCGAGCTAGCCCAGTCGCTCGCGATGTCAGTTTCGAGTCTTGAGCATCTTTTCAAAAAAGAGATCGGTGTGCCGATACGCATGTTCCGTATCTGGTTTAGGCTGAAAGCGGCGGTGCTCTATCTGAAAGAGGGCCTAAGTCTCACCGATGCAGCGCTACGAGCCGGTTTTTACGATTCGGCCCATTTCACGCGCACGTTCAAAGACGTTTTCGGCCTGCCGCCGTCAGAAATCTTTAACGCGCACCGTCGCCTGCAATGGCATGTCGCTGCCGATGCTTATACGACAAACGC
>JAFLED010000357.1 GCA_017302045.1 Spirochaetota bacterium | reverse complement strand
ACGGCGATAAGACCCGCCACAATGAGCGTGGTCTGCAGCGTATCTGTAAGCGATACCGCCCACATGCCGCCCAGCGTGGTATACAGCGTCACCAGACCCGCCATAATTACCAGCGCCCACTCGAGGGGAATGCCCGTGACAGTATGCATGACGATGCCCAGTGCAAGAAACTGAGCCGCGACCCAGCTCACATAAGAGAATGCCAGCAAGACTGACGCGACGATTTCAGCGGTCTTACCAAACCGCACGCGGAAAAAATCGCCGAAAGTTGTCAGGTTCATCGCATAGAGTTTGCGGGCAAACACCGCCCCTACAAGAATGAGGCACAGGGCCGCACCGAACGGTTCTTCGATCACGCCATGAAAACCATCCCGGACGAAATTTGCGGATGACCCCATCACGGTTTCAGAACCAAACCAGGTAGCGAAGACTGTGGATGTCGCCATGAAAAAAGACAGATTTTTTCCCGCGAGAGCAAAATCGCGGTTGTCTTTCACGCGCCGCGCAGCGATAAAACCAACGATCAGGGTGGCCGCAAGGTAGAGTGCTACCCCGAGTATTAACACAGCGATATTCCCGTGTATCTGATCGCAGCGAACACGCTAAACACGGGTCAGCAAAAAGAAGAAATTGTCGCCGTCGCCCGCCGGACCCTTGAAACCGCCGATGCCCAAGGCGTGATCGGGCCCCAGTACCTTGATTTCATCATAGAGAATGCCACGCACAAAACCCGGCAATTTAGCCGTCTCGTAATTCAGCGCTACGGCCTGTGTGTCTCGCCAGAGCGATGGCCCGTTTTGCATGACAAAATTTCCCGCAGCGAGCGACGGGTTGAAAAAATACCATATACCAGTGTTATCGGCGCTGAACGTGATACCGAATGGCGTGATCTCGAACATCAGCCATTGTGAAATCAGATTAAAGGGTTTATAAGTACCGCTGTTCTCGATACGCTTTAGCCATGTTCCCGCATAGTTGCCGGGTACCGGATACGCGAGCGGCGCCGCGCTCATGAAAATAGTTTCGAGCTCGCTCAGGGGTTTGGCGCGAAACCCGGCCAGGATTTCAGCCGTATTAGTCGGCGTAGACAAAGAAGCCACGGCCCGTCTTGCGGCCCAGATGGTCCGCTTCAACTTTTTTTCTCAGCAGCATACACGGCCGGTATTTGCTATCCTGATAATTGTCGTAAAGCGTCTGCGTGACCGCGAAAACCACATCGAGGCCGATGAAATCGGCCAGAGAAAGCGGACCCATCGGAAAGTTATAACCGAGCTTCATCGAGGTGTCGATATCTTCGGCCGACATCAGCCCCTCTTGCAACGCAAAAATTGCCTCATTAATCAGCACGATACCCAGACGCGATGTGATAAACCCCGGGGCGTCTTTACAGATCACGGGTACTTTCTCGAGCTTCACCGCCATCTCACGCGCGAGATCGAGCGCCGAAGCATCTGTCGCCTCGGTTGTAATAATTTCGAGCAGCTTCATGACGCGCGGGGGATTAAAAAAGTGCAGCCCAATGACGCGGCCCTGCCGTTTGGGATTCACGGCGGTGGAAAGATCGGTGATCGAAAGCGACGAAGTATTGCTGGCAAATAACGAAGCGTCGTGCGATCTGAGGTCGAACTCGTTAAAGATCTTTTTTTTCAGTTCGAGGTTCTCGGTAACGGCCTCGAGCATGAGATCGTATTGTAGTTGAGCCTTGCCGAACCCGCCGAGAATGCGGCCCGCCTCTGCGTCTTTTTCGCGGTCTTTTTTCGCCCACTTTTCAAAGCTTTCGGCAGCCTGAATACGCACTTTCTCGCTGGTGTCCATAACGTCGACCTGCGCCCCTGGATATGCGCGGGCAAAGATATAGCCGATGCCAGCCCCCATAGCCCCACCGCCGGCGATGAGTATCTTCTGCATGGCATTCGTGCCCATGCGGCAAAATTTGAGGGTCAATTAGGGCGACAACGATTCGGAAAACTGTCGTCGGCAGTAAGACCGTTTACAGACGCGGAACCGATTACTTTCAGGCGCAAGGTGTTCTTGCCGCAGTCGCGAATATTACCGTTGCTCCTGATGTTGGCGCTTACAGGCGCCGCGTGCAAACAGACCCCTGTCCGCACAGCTCAGAATGGTGTTTTAGACCTGCGCGGACAGAAATGGACACTCCAGGGATTTCTTCTCGCGGGAGAATGGTTGTTCGCACCGCAGCATTTTTCATCGCCCGAACGTGAAAGCTTCAGCGGAGAAAATATCCGGCCGATGCTGGTGCCCGGTGGCTGGAATGGCCGCACGCCCGGACAGTCGGGTTTACCTGCCGACGGTTACGGCACCTATTTTCTGCGCGTACTGCTCGAACCTGCCGCACGCCCGGTATCTCTTTATCTGCCGAACGTGCACTCCGCGTACCGGCTTCATATCAACGGTAAGCTCGTCGCAGGCGTCGGGCAACCAGGCAAGAACGCCGCAGAGAGTGTGCCGCAACTCTTTCCGCTGGCGATCGAATTACCCGATACCCCGGCTGAACTATTCGTCGTTGTCCAGGTCTCTAATTTTCACCACCGCAACGGCGGCCTATGGAAGGCGCCCGTGCTGATGGAAGGACGCGCCGCCCTCACGGGCTGGCGTATCGATCTCGCGGCTTCCTGGGGTGAGTTTGGTCTCTATGTCGGTATGGCGCTGCTGTTTCTGGCACTGTATCTGAGCATGCGGCGTCAGCCGGAGTTAATCTATTTCAGTCTTCTCTGCCTGCTCACAGCGTTACGCGCAGTACTCACTGGCCAGCGCTCTCTCGTCTATCTTTTTCCGGATCTGCCCTTTCACGTCAATTACGCGCTCGAGTATATCACCTTCATCGCGACGCCGTCGGCCATGGCGGGTATGTTCTACTTTCATTTTTTTGCACAGAGGAAGCTCCTTTTTTTTATACCTCTTTGCCTGCTGCAGGCGATTTCGGCTTTATTGCTCGCTGTAGTGCTTTTTACGCCGGCGCGCACTTATACGGAAATATTTCCCCTGGCAACAACGCTCATGTTCGCCAATGCCGGCGAACTGGCGCTGGCCAGGCAGTTCAGCGAACGATCGGCCGGCATGGACGCGGGAGATTGGTACCGGCTGGAATCGGAACGGCTTCTCGGCGTGCTCGACAACG
>JAFLED010000356.1:2538-3143 GCA_017302045.1 Spirochaetota bacterium | reverse complement strand
GCTTACCCTCGAAAGCAAAATCGATTGTAAAGTTCGCCTCGAGCATCTGCGCGGCGGTAAATCCGTCGCGGTGCAGAGCGCTCCGCAAAACGTGCAATACAAGGCGTTGTTTGAAAAAGACGATGTCGTCAAGGTGCAGTGCGTGGGCCAGAAATCGAACCCGGCCGAACGCGCCTACCGCATCGCCCTCACGGAGCCTTAACATGCGACTCGGAGCCACCATTGTTCTTGCCTTGCCGATGCTGCTGGGCGGTTTTGTGCAGTTTGTCGTTTCACAGTTTTACCAGAAATTTGCGACCGATGCGCTGTTGCTCGACAGCGCGATTGTCGGTTCGATCTTTTTCGTGAGCCGCGTCACCGACGCGGTGTTAGATCCGGTTTGCGGCTATCTGAGCGACCGTTTTAAGGCCCGCCGCAGTTTTATCGCCGCGGGCCTAGTCGCTCTTGCCGCCGGCATGCTGACGGCGTTTCTACCGGCGCGCTTTACGGCAGAACATGGCCGCGCCATGCAGTACGTACCCGTCAGTTGCGACTGAACGGATTTCCTCTTCTTTCGCTTCTAGCAATACGCCTGACATATTTCTTCTTATCTCATCTTTGTTTGC
>JAFLED010000356.1:0-2528 GCA_017302045.1 Spirochaetota bacterium | reverse complement strand
GGGTATCTTCACCATTTATCTCGGCGTCACGCTGGTCTATATTCCGCATTATGCCTGGCTCGGCAGCTTGCAGCGGCAGCATGCCGGCGCGCCGTTTTTCGCGGCACGCGCCGTGACTGAAAACTTCGGCACTATTCTGGGCGGCGCCGCGTTGACCCTGCTGGCTCCCTACCAGGGCGGGGTTGCGGGTAAGAGCGGTGAGCTGCTGTCCACTGTCGCGATCATGGTTGTCGTGCTGCTCTTGCCGGGTATTTTACCGCTGCTCGTCTACCGCGCCGACAAAGACAGCGCGGGTGAATCCCCGTCGTTTCTGAAAGCACTGCAGGTCTTGGGCAAAAACCGCCGCTTCGCGCTCGTGGCCGCGATGAGTTTCTGCAACCAGTTTGCGGCGACGACGCTGCTCGCTGTTTCTCTTTATTATGCAGATTATGTGCTGGGGCAAAAAAATCTCGGCGTGACGGTCGCCATTGTATTTTTGCTCAGCGCCACGGCCTTCGTACCTGTCTGGTCTGCGCTCGCCCGTAAATTCAACCGCCATCGCCTCTGGGGTCTCGCGCTCTTCGTTATCATCCTCGTCTTTCCGACATTGCTGGTGACGCAGGCAGGGTATCTCTGGTACCTAACCGTGTTTGCGGTGGTTGTCGGCGGCGCGGCCGGGGCCGTGATTCTCTTCGTGCCGCAAGAAGTCTCTGATGTCACGGGGCACAGCGACGGCGACGCAGGCGGCGGTCTTTATTTTGCCGCGTTTACCTTCGTGAATAAATCGGCGATGGCGCTCTCGCCGCTCGCGATCGGTTTTGCGCTCAGCGCGGCCGGTTATAACCCCGCAGAGCGCACGGTGGTCGCCGCGAATACAATTACCTTTCTTTTTGTCGGATTACCCGCGTTGGCGTTTATACTTTCGGCGCTGTTGCTGCGCGCTTACACAAAACATAAGTCATAACCGGCACATTTTCGCCCGCGGCGGGTAATCCGTAATTCGGTACCGCGCGCAAGACTTCAAACCCCGCGCCGGCCGCTGCCGCTGCGATTTCCGCGGGTTCGAAAATTTTCTGCACATGCTCTTCTGAGATTTCTTCGCCGTTGTGAATCCGAACAGTAGTGGTCAGCGTGCGCGTTGCGGATGCATAGCGGTGCGCAAAACGAACCTTACCACCCAAGGCCCCGAATGTACGCCCTGCGAGCAGCGCAGCGCGTTCAGGTGGGCAGACGTCGAAAACATAGACGCCACCGCTTTCAAGGACGCGGCAGCATTCTTCAAAATGCCGGCCGAGCGCGGTTGTGTCGGTAAGATAGTTCAGCGCCGCGTTGCTTGCGGTTAACGCAGAAAAAACCCCTGCCGCGAAGGGCAGGGCGACGGCGTCGGCGCAGATACCCTGCGCTTTGCGCATGAAAGGCAGGTGTCTGTCGACAGCGACGGCGACGCGGCCTGCTGCGCGCGCGGCGGCCGCCATGTAGCCAGGGCCGCTAAACAGATCGGCGAGAGGTTTTGCAGAGTGGGGTAGAAATTCCGCTACGAAGTGAAACCATGTACGATGGGGTATATCCCCCATTGTGTCTTCGTAAACTGAATCGAATACCGAGTAGGGTGGTCGGTAGGTCGGCAACTACTGCAGTTTAAAATCAGAGATAGCGTCTTTGACGCCTTTGGCGAGATCGTCGAGTTTCATCAGTTGTTCTTTTTTTTCGGGCGGCGCTTCGCGTATCATCTGGTCGATGCTCTCATGCATGAACCGCGACACCTGATCGATGCGTTTGATGCGCGCCTGCAGGCCGTCGAGCATCGTGTTCAGCTGATCGGCAGTTTCTTTGAGTTCGTCACCCTGCCGCAACTTGATGCGCTGGGTAAGATCGCCCGACAGTGCGTCTTCGAAAGTGCGCTCGATGCGCAGTATCGGCCCCGCGATCTTATGCGAAAAGAGCACGAATAGTATCGTCAGCGACAGCGCCATGACGAGCGCGAGTGCGGCCAGGCCGAGTACGCCATAGAGTTTCACCTTCTGGAAAACCGGGCCCGAGCTCGCGTCGACGCCGAGTGTCATCGAGAGTTTTTGAATCAGTTCGGCGGTGTTTTCGAACTGGTATTCTTTGGCGATGCTGTTGACCGCGAACATAAAGCCGAAGGCCAGCACCAGCACAAACAGCATGAGCGGAATTACCGCTTTGAAGATAAACTTACTTTGAAACTTAAAATCGATGACGTACTGGCGCTTGAGGGGTGAAGGGCGCTTGGCTTCGCTCATCCTGCAAAATTCGCCTCGCGCTCTCAATGTCAAGGGGGTTTCAGGGGGTAATTGCTGGGCCGGAAGGGGTCGAACCTTCGCGTGGCGGAATCAAAATCCGCTGCCTTACCACTTGGCTACGGCCCAATGTTTGTGAACGGAAATACCTGCCAGCCCCGCCCAAGCCGCGTTTGCAGCAGGGGCTTCAGCGCCGTAAGGCTCCGCACCGGCAAACCTGCCTCGGTGGCCGCGAATAAACCCGCCCCCGAACCCGTCATGCCGACTACCCATTCGTGCGGAAAAAAC
>JAFLED010000355.1 GCA_017302045.1 Spirochaetota bacterium | reverse complement strand
TTGGGCGGTGGTGGCCGGCCTTTTCGGGTCGATCTTTCAGGCCGTTTATTCGGGCCCCCATATCGCTGCGGCCACGACGGGACTCTTAACCGCGATCGCGATCCACCGGGGCGCATGGCTGGGCCAGGATCGCGCGGCAGAGGAGATGCCTTTAGGCGCGAACCGAGGCGCCGGGCTTAGCCGCAGCGCCTTTCATTATCTCTCGCCGGTGGGGCTCATGGTCTTCATCGGCAAACTACCGCTGCTCGCGGGGGTTATCCTACTGCCCTTCGAAGTCAGCTTCGTGCTCGCGCTGATCTATGCAATCGGTGGATTGCTCAGGGAGCGCAAGGCGGCGCCCGCAGGTGCCGACGGTGCTAACCCTCTCGAAGATCTTTCGCTCGTCTGCGGCATGATCGCACTTCTGTCTTTGAACGGCTTTCGGCCAACGGGCGACGAGATGACGCTGCAAATGATTCCCGATCGTATTTTGCCTTTGCGCCCGCTGCTGTGGTTTGCGGCCATTTATTTTTTTCTCAACCTACGGGCGCTGCGCGACCGCAGCATGCTCATTGGGCTTTTCGCGCATCTCGGGGCAATGCTCTTTTTTTATACATGGCTCAAACCGCGTGATTTTGCCGAGAGCGGCTTTATGCTGCTGCTTCTGGCTGCGGCTTTTTATGCCGGCACATTTTTCTTGCGCCGCGACGCGGGCGCGGGAGGCGAAAAATTCGGCCGTATCTTTCTTATCAAGCTGCGCCTGCCCTTTAACATGGGTGGTATAAACAATATCGGTTATGCGGCGGGCTTCACTGCGCTCTTTGCGCTTGCGCTGTTATTGATCAACGGCGCGAGCTGGATATCCACACCCGATCTGGATCGGCGCGGCCTGATGCTCGTTAACCAGCTCGGCCTCATGGTTTTACTCTTCGCTGTTTTTCATTTTAAGACCTTCGCCTTTATGCGCGCGCGCGGCAGTCTCGTGTTGCTCTTTGTTCTGCTGGCGGCGATTGGCTTCACCGCGGTGATCAATCGGTTGGGCCGGCCATTGCCTATCGACGCCGTAGGGCTGCGCCTGTTGTTGCTTTTCCCGGTTCTCGCGCTCGTGACGGCAGCCTTTAAAATCTATGGCCCGCGGTACGGTAAATACCTCGGCGCAGAAACACAGGGCGCCTGGTACTTTTCAGTACCCGTCGCCGGTGTCTGCGGACTTATTTTCTTACTGCTCTATGATACGCTCGTTGTATCGGGCCTCGACTTTGACCGGAGTTTTTATTTCGTACCACCAACGCTCTATCTCTCGCTGGCATTATATCCGCTGATTCTCGCCCACACCGTGTCGACGCATCTGCGCCACCTGTTTTATTTCTTTATTCCGGTTTTTCTTGCGGCGGTTTTTGCTGAACGCAGCTTTCTGGGGCCGGCGCTTTCGAACCAGAATACACTCTCGGCCTGGTTGCCGGTCAACTTTGCGACCAACCCCATGGAGGTGCTCGTCAATTTTAACCTCGCCCTCGCCGACGGGTATTCTTACCTGAAGTTCAGGCAGAACATCGTACTGGGCATCGCCGCGGGAGTACTGCTGCTCAGTATACTGGCATTCGTGTCGTGGCGGCAGGCCGCCGGTTTCATGACCCACACCCTCTTCAGCCGTAACTCCACCGGCGTATCGGGCGAATCCGGAATCTGGAGTCTCGTCTTTACCGTCGTTATCGCCCTGTTCTCGTTCCAGGTCGCCGCGATTCCACCGGGGGTAATCCTGCTGGTTGTCGTATTTTTCTATCTCGTCGCCGGTAACATCAGGGCCTCGGCATTCATTTTGTTTATTGCGGGACTACTGCTGGTTCACGGGGGAGCACATGTCGGCGTGGCCTGGCCGATACCACCTGCGGCCGCCGCCGCACCGCTGATCTACCCCGTCTGGCCCGGCCCGGCGCTGGTCGTTGCGGCGATTCTCATGATCTGGCCTGCGCGAAAAATTGCGCAGAAACTCGACCTTGCAGAAAGTTTTGTCGCCGAAACGGGGTTTCTTGCCGGAGCGCTGTATATCGTCGCCGCGTTTTTTTACACCGCCACCGAAGGGCGACCCGCGAATCCCTTGCAGGCAGGTATCAGCGTGCTGTCGGCAAATGCCAACTATTTCATGACCGGTGGTTTTTACCGCGCCTTCGCGTTGCCCGTGACTTTTTTTCTTACCGCGTTTTTTTTCCGCCTCGCCTTAACACGCATCGAGGGCCGCGCGCGCACCGCATTTGTACTCTGCGCGCATTTTTCTTTTGTCGCGGCGCTCACCACCGCCGTCTGGCTGGGTTTGAGTCTGCGGGGGTATAATTTCGATTTTATGTCCGCCGCGCCTTTCATGATTGCGGTGATTCTGCTCCTGGAGATTGTCACAACACTGCGGCTCAATGCGCTGAAAGAAAAAGATGCGGATATCTATGCGGGCACGTTTACGGCGCGCGATGCGATGATTATCTTTTGCGGCGCTTTATTTATACCGATTTCGCAAAACCTTGCGAACCCGCTGCCCCATGCAGGGCTCGCGATGCTTACAGGTCTCGCGCTTTATCTTTTCATCAATATACAGGCTGCATTCACCTCGAAAAAAACCCGCTATGTCTATATCGCACAGGCGACGATAGCGGGCATCTATTATTCGGCGCGGCCGATTCTGAACATTACCTCGCCGCAGACCGATGCGTTTTTTGCTTTGGGTTATGCTTTCGCGCTGCTCGGCATCAGCATCGCCGCCGAACGCATGGGAGTCACCGTGGTCTCTGAACCAACCCGGCGCTTCGCCGCAATGATGCCCGTAGCAGTGGGATTTCTCGTCGATAACTTCAGGTCAATGAATGTCGCGCTCTATTCGGTGATTTCGAGCGGACTCTATTTTGCGCTTTCGCGTCTGGGCGAACGGCACCTCTTTGCCGCGCTCGCCGCAGTGGCGCTCAACGCGGCGCTCTTTTTCGTCGCGCTCGCGCAGGGTTTTGATTCTTCGGAGTTCTATGCTTTTCCGATTGGTCTTACCATCATCTTTTTCGCGACCGTGTTCAAAGATTCGCTCTCGCCCGAAAATCAGGCGCGCGTGCGCACGGTCGGCGGCCTCGTGGCTTATATTCCCGCGGCGATGCATGTTACGCTGCGCTCGGGCCTCGCGCAGAACCCGATGTATT
>JAFLED010000354.1 GCA_017302045.1 Spirochaetota bacterium | reverse complement strand
CCGCGATCACAGCGCCGACAGGGCACAAAAGAAAGAACTACTTCTGAACACGCAGCGCGCGCTCGATGGCAGAGACCTCTTCGCTCTCGGGCAGATTCTGCGCGCCGAAAAGAACTACCGCGGCGCCGCGAAGAGTTTTATCGCCGCGTACCGCGCGGGCCACGCGGCGGCGGTAATCGACGCGGTACGCGCCCTCACCCGCCTTGGTAAAACCAGGTTAGCTGGCTTGCTTGCGCGCTACGCGCTCGCGCGCGAAGACGACCGTGTCCAGAGGCATCTCGCGCGCTACGCCTTATAACGCCGCAAGCAACATGATCGTACGATCGTCGGTAAAATTCTGCTGGCGGTCAAGATGCTCTTCAAGCCGCGCGAAGGTGGCGTCTGCACTATCGCCCGCGAGGCAAACTTCGGCGAGCCGGTTATCGGTGCTGAAATCTTTACCATCGTACATATCGAGCATGCCGTCGGTATAGAGCAGCAGCCAGTCACCCGGTTCGAATGCGACACTCACGCCCTCGTACTGCTGGTGCGGTTCGAAGCCAAGAATGGGATTATCCCCGTCGTCGACTTGGATAACCTTACCCGCACGGCACAGATACGGAGCGGGATGCCCCGCATTCGCATAATGCAGCACGCGTTTCGCCGCATCGTATGAACAACAGAACATGCTGACGAAGCGGTTACCGGGCAGATATTCAGAGAGTTCGCGGTTAAGCCGTGTCAGAATGCGGTGAGGCACCAGCGCCTCGCGGTAAGCGCGCCGCGCCGCATAAGCCACAAAGGCGGTAAAGAGCGAGGCGCTGACCCCATGGCCGCTGATATCGCCGATACAAAATACCGGGCAACCCGTTTCGAGCCCGAAAGCGATAAAGAGATCGCCGCCAATACGTGAGAAACCCCGGTTCGCGGTGCGCAGCTGAAACGCGCTGCCTTGTACCTCGCGTGGTACCGCGATATCTTTCAGAATCGACTCAGAGATGCGCATCTCAATTTCCATCTTGCGCCTGAAATCGAGCAACTCTGAAATCTTCATACCGTTTTCGATACGCGCCAGCACAATGTCGGGGCTTTCGAGTTTACTGATAAAATCGAAAACCCCGAGACGAAAACATTGCGACCGCAGGTCGCGGTCGGCATTACCCGACATCATCAGCACCGGCGTATCAGATCGCAGTTCTTCGCGCAGAGCCTTTAGAAAAGCCAGGCCATCCATCACCGGCATCTGGTGGTCTAAGATGATAAGGGAGAAATCCTGCTCGCGGGCGCGCTCTAAACCCTGCGCACCATGTTCGGCCTCGACTACGCGGTAGCCGTGAGGCCCGATCAGGCGCTTCGTGAGCTTACGAATTTGTTCTTCATCGTCGATCAGCAGCACGGTTTTCATCATAGGCTGTTTAGCCCATGACAGGGCAAAGCCCCGGTCAATTAGATTATGCCCGCAGGCGGATTACCCCTTCGGCAACAGCTTTGAAGCGCGGCCGCCAGACTGCTGCTCACGCCCCAGCGCATAGACCGAAACACCGGGCGCAAGAATCTGCGCATAGCGGTCGAAATAAAGAAACTGTTTAATGAGCAGCGCGAATTCGCGCGGTATCTTGAGTCCGTTGTCGCGCGCAACCCCCGCGATCTGCAGCACCATCGCGTTCAGGTCGGCTTCGTCCAGATACACGGAAGTATCGGGGCCGTCGCTGCCAGGGAGGGCATCCGGGCGGCGGCCGATGCGGATTTCTTCACCGCGCGAAACCGCTTTTTCTACGCTTTTTCCGAAATTATTTACTTTTTCGAAAACTGATTTCAGCTCTGCAGCGAACTTCGCCTCGTCGACTTTTTCGCCGCCGCCGCCGGTCGCGTCGAGGCCAATGAGCGCCCGCGCGATGAGCCGGTAGTCTTTCTCGCCGACACCCTGGATTAAAAGCCACAGCGATTCAAAAACCTTGGGGCTGAAGCGGCCGACAATGCCGAAATCGAGAAAGCCGATGCGGCCGTCTTCGAGAATCATCAGGTTGCCCGCGTGTACATCCGCGTGAAAAAAACCGGCGAGCGTCAGCGACTGAAACCAGGTCGAAAGGGCTTTTTCGAGCACCGCCTGTGGGTTTTTTGCGTATTTGCGCACGACTTCGAGGTCGGTGAGCGGGGCACCGTAAAGGCGAGACATCGTCAGCACGCGTTTGGTGCTCAGGCGTTTCACCACCTGCGGCACGACGACATCGCGCTCGTCGGTACTCGCGAGAAATTTATCGAAATCGGCGATGTTTTTTGCCTCGGCGAGAAAATCGGTCTCGTCGGCCATCGAACGGCCAAGCTCGTGGATCACGTCGGTGACACCGACACGCTTTGTTTCAGGCAGCATCACCTCGAGCAGCCGTGCGGCAAAAGACATTAGCCCCAGATCGGCGTCCATCTTCGCCTCGATATTCGGGCGCTGAATTTTGATCACGACGTTCTGCCCGTCTGCCAGCACCGCCGCGTGCACCTGCGCAATCGAAGCCGAAGCCAGCGGTATCTCTTCGATACTGCGGAAATGCTGTTTGTAATCGCCGCCGAGCTCTGCGCGCAGAATTTTTTCGAGCTCGGCGAATTCGACTGGCGAAGTACGATCTAAGAGCGCCTGCATCTCGGTAACATATGCGTCGGGAAAAATACCCGGCGCCGAAGCAATAAACTGCCCGAGCTTGATATACGTCGCGCCGAGCGCTTCGAAAATGCGGCGCAGTTCGCGCGCGTTCTCGGGCGCCGCGGGATTTGCGACTAACCGCGCGAAAAACTGCGCATGGCGCGCAAAAACAAAGGAAGTCTGAGCGACTCTGCCCGCAGCTGCGACCGAAGTTTTAACGTCGTCGATTAGGCCCATGCAGGCCGTTAGTTATCGTTAGATAATACGCAAACCTTTTTCAAGTCGATGACGATTTTGGGATTCAGTCGCGAATCGCTGCGCCTGAGACGCTCGTACTCGGCGATTTCGCTGCGGCGTTTATCGCCAGCAAGCTTCGACACACTGCCGGCAAACTTACCCCCATACCACTTGAGTTTGCCCCGCTGGATTTCGAGCTTTTCTTCGATATTCGTTTTTCGCGCCGCGGCGGAATCGACAATACGGTAATGCCAGTAACTTTCTGAAGGCCGTATCTTCGTCATAATCGCCCTGATGTCTTCGGCTATTTTAGGTGCAATTTTATC
>JAFLED010000353.1 GCA_017302045.1 Spirochaetota bacterium | reverse complement strand
GCCTGCAAAAAAGCCGACGAGCTGCCCAAAGACGGCCCGATCACGCCGATGAAAGAATACACCCTCGACAATGCGCGGGAGTGGACGGATATCGCCAAACTGCATTCGCCGAAAGCGCGCAAGTCGGTCAACAACGGCCAGCCGGCGGTGCTGATTGAAGTGCCGCTCGACAAGGCTGACGAGGGACATTACATCGAAAAAATCGGCATCATGGATATGTCGGGCAAAGAGCTTGCTGTGCAGACGATTAAAAGAGAAAGAAATCCGCTGACGTACGCCTATTTCGAACTGAAAATTATCCCGTGGTCAGGTAAAGTTAAAATTTTCGCCAAGTGCAACAAGCACGATCTCTGGGTCGCCGAAGTGCCGGTAAAAGACCTGGGCGTCTGAAATTTTAGACGTTTGGGCCCGTTGTTGCTATATTGGCGGTGATGGAACAGACCGCAACAGCACCTGCAGCCGAGGTAACCGAAAAGCCTCAATTCACAGGCCAAACCACTGTGGGCGAGGCGCTGCGTATTCACCCCGAAGCGGGGTTAGTGCTGGCGAGCTTTCACCTCGGTGGCTGCTCGCACTGCGGTATCAATGAGATCGAGACGCTCGAACAGATCTGTATGGGTTATGGCGTTCCGCTCGACGCACTTTTGGCGAGCATGAACGCTCTGCTCGAAGAATAGACGGTCACTTCGACTGCGCTCAGTGACCTCTGATCCGCTTGCTGTGACCCGTGTTCGGGTCTCTGCTGCAGAGCGGTGCCAAACGGGCTAGTTTACAAATACTTCTAAATGGGTGATGTCGCGAATCGCGAGCGCTGACTGAATACCGCGCGCCGTGGTAGAAATGACCTGGTCGCCTTCGATCTTCCGCATTTTCGACAGAGTGACACGTTCGCCGCCCTTGAGGGTGACTTCGAGATCGAGGCCCTGGTGTTTGACGTATTGGGCGAGAACTTTTTTGAATTTGTTGCGGCCAGCCGCGATTGAGGGTTTACGCATGTTGCTCCTTAAAATCAGCGGATTTTCTTTGAAAATCCCAGGGCATCCATGCCGTGTATCTACCCATCCTTGGGCAGTGTCTGCGGTCTAACCCGCATGCGACATAATAAGTATCGGTTGTTTACGAAATCCCTGAACTCTTTTTTGCATAATTGACATGAACTGAAACCGGCGATCAGGTGGGATTTTCTCTTTTCTCTCAATTTTTGCTTTACCGGCTGTTTTGTTCTCAGTTTGCTCCGGGACGGATTTTATATCCTGGGGCCAGATAGCTCAGTTGGTAGAGCAGAGGACTGAAAATCCTTGTGTCGGGAGTTCAAATCTCTCTCTGGCCATAGAATTTAGGGCTGCCGAAATAAAACCGGAAGCCTCGCCGTTTACAAGAGCAAACGGCTGCTAAAGCGCTTCGCAACCCCGCTCTTTGCTTCGCAAAGCACAGGGTCGCTTCGCTGCTTCCGGTTTTAATAGCTATATTTCACAAAATGGAGTATTATGTTGGCAGCCGCGGTTTTCCGCATCGGTGGAAAACCTTCGGGGACGCATTGGCTTCGATTATCGTATTGGTTGTTTGAAAAGCATGCACGGTAGCCTCCATCCAAAAGGCAATCTGTATAACTGCAGAAAACGAAACTTACGCTCTCGCAGCTTAATCGCTCGGAGCACTGGTAATGGCCTGAGTCTGCGGAAGCTATTACCTTAAACCTACAGCAGAATAGCCTTGGCGCACGCGGCGTGCGTTAGGGCGAAGTTAAGCCGCTATGTGGAATTATTGCCTGTCGGTGGGCGGTGTTCCAATGAAAAACAATTACCGACTAAGCATGTAGAAAGCGAATGATTGAGCGGTAAGACGCGGGTTCGACTCCCGCCGTCTCCATAGAGAAGGGGGCCTGCGGCCCCCTTAAACCCCCGCAGCCGTATGAAGACCACTGCTGTTGTTATTAGCTATAATCCTGATAGGGATTTTCCCAGGCGCATTCAACAAATGACGCGTGAGTGTAAGACCGTCTATGTCATTGATAATGGTTCAGCGGCGGGTTCGCTGAAATCCGTGAAGGCGAAAATTGTGCGACTCGGTAAGAATACGGGTATTGCCCATGCCCAAAATGTCGGATTAAAACTTGCCTTTGATAAAGGCGCCGACGGGGTTATTCTCTTCGATCACGACTCAACCCCGCGCAAAGGTTTTTCCGCCGCTCTGTGGCAGGCGTATCGTGCAGAGGAAAATCCCACTATTGTCGGGGCACAGATCTACGATATCAATACGCAGCATTTTTCAAAGTACCCGACATATGCCGGGCCGGTATTTCGCCGCCGTGCGTGTGGCGCGGATGCGGTCTTGCGCGGCGCGATGCTTGCGATTGCCTCGGGTACGCTGATCTCGCGCGCAGTTTATGAGCGGGTAGGCGGTATGGAGGATACCCTCTTTATCGACTATGTCGACTGGGAGTATTGCCTGCGGGCGCGCTACCGGCATGGCATCGCGACCGTCATCTGTGGCGCGGCGGTGCTCGAGCATGCGCGCGGTGAACGTAAAGCGCGGCGTTTTCTGGGGGTAACCGTTCGCCCGCCCGGGTATTCGCTTTTCCGTTACCGGCATATGTTTCGCAACCGTGCACTGCTGTTTCGGCGGTATTTTTTTAAGGCCCCCGCATTTATCGGTTTCGAGTTCGTCGCGACCTGCCGCGACTTTCTGCTGCTTTTCAGCGAAGAGCGGCCCCTGCAAAAAGTTTTTGCGGCGGTGGCCGCGTGGTTTCGCGGATTTTTGTATACGGCCTAAAACTCAGATTCCGCTTTACCGGGTCCCATGCGCGCACCTCTTCCCGATTCTGTAGAAATCCGCCTGCCCCGAAAAGTTATCTCGGGCAATGTCGCCGGCATTAAATGGAGCGACGGCAAAGAGACCGCGCACAGCGCGTTTAACCTGCGCATGCGCTGCCCGTGCGCGACCTGCCGCGATTCGCATAACCCCGACCCCAACGCGATACGCGGGCCCAGGGGCGTGCCGCCGATGGTCGAGATTACCTCGTTCGACTGGGTCGGTAACTACGCGCTGAATTTTACCTTCAGCGACGGGCACAATACCGGCATTTATACTTACGCGTTTATGCGCGAGATCGACGAATCCGCAAATGCGATTTGACCGCGCGGCTGTTTTGAGCGCAGCGCGCTCGCGCGTTGCGGCGTTTGCG
>JAFLED010000352.1 GCA_017302045.1 Spirochaetota bacterium | reverse complement strand
GCAGACAGCGCCGCGACGAACGTCCGCGCCGCGAGCACGGTCAGGCATCTCCGGCGCGCGCCGAACATAAGGGCGGTCACGGGCAGCGCGACAAAGCACGCGATGGCGCGTACTACGATTCGCGGCGCAACCGTGGTCAGGGTGGCGCGCAACGCCACGACCAGAGAGGCCAGGTCCGCGAGCGTCAGGGCAAGCGCGAGAATTTTGCGATCGTTTCCCGCAGCGGGCAAAAAGCCGGCTTCTTCGGGCGTATCTTCGCTTCGCTCAAATCGCTGTTCGCGAGAAAAAAACCGCAGCCGCAGATTTCGGAGCGTACGCGCCGCATTCTCGAACAAGAGAATCACGGTGGCCGCACCGAAGGCCGGGGTGATAAACGGCGCGGTGGCCGTGGCCGCCGTCGTCCTGGTGGAAATCAAAAAGGCGGCGGTCGCCGCCGCTAAACCCAGTGCGTTCCGGCGCGCCGTCGAAGTTTGTTTACATTCTTTCGCTGATCGGTATCGATTTAGGCGCGTACACGCTCGCGTTTTTTTGCGCGGTACAGTTACGCATTTTTCTCGGGCGTATCTCTGAGTTGATTCCCGATTTCGCGGGGGATGCGATGCGTTTCGGCGACCTCTATTTTATGCCGGGGCTTTTTCTGCTGATATTTCTTTATGAGGGGCTGTATTTTCGCCGCGTGCCCTATATCGACGAATTGCGAGAAATTGCCAAGGCTTTGGCGATGCTGACAATCCTGCTTTTTGCGCTTATTTCGATCGGAAAACTTTCAAATCTCGTGAGTCGTTTTACCATTGTTCTGATGGCGCCGCTCGCGTTTATTTTTATCGCCGCATTCCGCTATTGGGGTAAGATACTTTTGCACCGTGCGGGCCTGGGGCGGCAGAACCTGATTATCATCGGCGAAATCGAATCGTCGCAGAAGATCAAGCGTGAGTTGCTCGCCGAAAAAACACTCGGCTACCGTTACGAGGGTTTTGTGCCGATCGATAAGCGGCATAAAGCGCAGTTGAGAAAACCGGGCGGTGCAGAACTTGGGTTTGCCGGCGATATACAGCATTTGCCCGACGTGCTGGGAGAAAAAAAGATCGAATGCGCGCTCATTGCGGCTCCGAATCTAAGCCGCGAAAAGATCAGTGCGCTTGCCGATAAGGTGCACCGTTACGTGCATCATGTGTTGTTGATTCCCGAGATGCGCTCGGGCGCGTTGTTAAACTCAGAACTCTATCACCTGTTTGTCAATCAGCTGTTTTTGATTAAGATGCGTAATACGCTGAGCGAGCGTGGGGCACGGTTCGGCAAATTGATCTTTGATTACGCGCTCGTGATAACGGCGCTGCCATTTATTTTGCCCGTGCTTCTTATCATCGGTATCGCGATACGCGCGACTTCACCCGGGCCCGCGCTGTATACGCAGAAACGCGTTGGGCGCCATGGCAAAGCGATTCGGGTCTACAAGTTTCGCAGCATGTATGCAGATGCCGATGTGCGCCTGAAAGAACTGCTGGCACGCGATAAAGCCGCGCGCGCCGAATGGAAAAAAACCATCAAACTAAAAAACGACCCGAGGGTGACGCGGCTGGGCGCGTTTTTGCGCAAAACTTCGCTCGACGAGCTGCCGCAACTCCTGAATGTTCTCAAAGGCGAAATGAGCCTCGTGGGGCCGCGGCCGGTACCAGAGGCCGAATTGCGCGAACGTTATAAAGACCGCAGCGATTATTACAAACTCGTGCGCCCTGGTATGACGGGGCTCTGGCAGATCAGCGGTCGCAACGATGTCAGTTACGAGCAGCGCGTGAACATGGATACCTGGTATGTTTTCAACTGGTCGCTCTATACCGATCTCGTGATTCTTTACAAGACACTGGGTGTTGTGCTGAAAAAACGTGGCGCGTACTGAGAAATTTTCTTTGGTAATACCCGTACGAAACGGCGGCGGGCTATTTTTAGAGTGTATCCGGGCAGTTTTGAAGCAATCGCTGCAACCCGCCGAGATTCTGATATTCGATACCGAATCGACAGATGGCGCGGTAGAGAATGCCAAACCACTGCTTGCAAAAAATAAACCGCGATATTTTAAAGTGCTGAAAAGCGAGTTCGATCATGGCGGCACCCGCAATGCCGCGCTGCACGCTGCCAGGCATCCGTGGGTGCTGTATCTGACGCAAGATGCGGTGCCTGCCGATGAGCGGGCTTTTGCCGAACTTCTCGGGGCGGCAATGCAGAAAGGCGTCGTCGCTGCTTATGGTAAACAACTGCCGCATGCCGATGCCAGGCCCCTTGCCGCAACGGCGCGCGCGTTCAACTACGGCGATGTACGTCTTTTGCAAGATATGGCGCACGCACCGTTCTTAGGCATCAAGACTTGGTTCGCTTCGAATAGTTTTTGCGTGTGGCATAAACAGGCGCTTCTCAAAGCCGGCGGCTTCGCCGAAAAGCTGATTCTCGGCGAAGATATGCACGCGGCCGCGCGTCTGATTCAGGCAGGTGCTGCGGTCGCGTACGAGCCGCGGGCGCATGTCAGGCATTCGCACAATTATTCGGCACTCGAGGAATTCCGTCGTTATTTCGATATTGGAGTCTTTCACAGCCTCCATGCCGCGCTGCTCTTTCGTGCCGGTAATGCAAACAAAGAGGGATTCAAATTTGTTTTAGGTCAGGCTGCCGCGTTGTTAAGGGATCAATCCTACTGGTCGCTGTTGAAACTCCCTTTTCATGTTGCCGCGAAATTTTTGGGTTACAAGTTGGGACGCAAATATACGCTGCTCGGTAAGCGGTTTTCACGCCGCTTAAGCATGCACAAAAATTACTGGAACTGATATGCTGACTTCAGAAAACACCATTGCCGGAAAAATCGCCTTCGTTTTTTTATGCCTCTTTGCGGTGGGGCTTGCATTTTCTATCTCGATTGCACAAACCGGCTTAGGGCTGGCTTTTCTGGTTTTTCTCGCGACGCTGTCGACAAAACGCGGCCGTGCGACGCTGAACCTCGCAGGCGCGCCGCGGCTGAAGATTCTCTATGCCGCGCTGTTGTTGTGGGTGGCATGGCGCATTTTTCATATCGCGATTTCACCCGTACCGTTGGCAGAACTCAAAGAGGCGCGCGAAGTCTGGTTGATGCTGATTCCGCTGTTTATTTATCTCTATGCCTCAGACCGGCGTCGTCTGTGGATTCTCGTTGCGTGTTTT
>JAFLED010000351.1 GCA_017302045.1 Spirochaetota bacterium | reverse complement strand
GCCATTGTATATTCGATGCGCCGCTACCCACCGAAATCGAAGCCTGTTCGATCTGTGCGCCCTCGGGCAGATAAAAGCCGAGACCGTTGTCGCCGCCTGTAAAAGCGCGTTTGTCGCTGTTCAGAAAAAACAGGATCATGAGCCCCGAGAGCGTCGCTTTATCGGCACGGCGCAGCTCGATCAGCGTGCGTACACGTAACTTATCGGTCGAAGCGGTGCTGTCGAAAATCTCGAGCTTGATATCTGCGGGGCTCTGCACATTGGGCGGAATCACACGGCTGTAGGTGACGCCACGGTAAACGGTCTGAACCATATACGGCCCAGCGGTCATCTCGGGCTGGTTTAAGAACTCGGTTTTGCCGTTGTTTGTGGTTTTGGCCGCGACGGGTTGCATGCCTTGTTCGAGTTTCAGCAGCTGCACGCTCAAAGGCTGGGTTTCAACGCGACCCTCGGTACCATTTTGTACTGTGACCTTTATATCGAAGGCCGACAAATCTTTCGGAACCAGAAAAAAACACAGAACCGCGAAAAGCCAGAGCGCGAGGCGTGCGCCGCAGGCATGGCAGAATTTTGCCGAGGCAGCGGCGACAGGCGTACCGCAAGAAGCACAGACTTTCGCCGTAACGGCGGGGGTAGTTGTTTTTGGGACGGCAGCGAGGTTTTTTTCGGTGGCATCCCACTCGGCGAGCAGTTCGTTTTGCAGCCGCGCGAAGGTATGGGCATCCATCTTGCCGACGCTTTTTTCATATTCGATGTCGCGCAGCGAACCTTTGATCGCTTCGATACGTTCTGTCAGGCGTATGGTATCGGTTTCAGCCGTCGCTGCCTGCATGCGTTGCGTGCGCGATTCAGAAAAAATCAGATACGATAACGCCGCGGCGACAATGAGCGCAAAGACAAGATATATCATGATTTGCTGTCGTCGATCTCGACGGCCTTGTTGTAGATTTTTAGCGATTCGGCGGGCGGCGACTTATGGATATAACGCATCGCCGAACCGGTCGAAGATAAAAACAACAATTCGTCTTTAACGCCGATGGCGATCTGTTCGGCCCAAAATGGTAACTCTGTTTCTGAGCTGCCGCTGCGAAAAGCCAGCACGCCGTCTTCGATATAATAGAACTGGCGGTCGTTGATAAACGCCGCGTCGCCCCAGACCTTGGCTTTCATGCGCCGGCCAATCTGTGAATCTTTAGGATTCAGCGTTACGAATTGCTGGTTACCCGCGCCGCCGACAAATACGCCCGCGATCTTGCTTTCTGAAACGAGGTATAGTTTACTCGCAGCGATATCTTTCGAGACGAGTTTCTGTTTCTCGCCGAGTTGGTAGAGGCGGTAGCTGCCTGCCGCGCCGTAGATCATCCAGACCTTGTTGTCGGGGGCTGAATAGAAATGCGCATAAGCGGGAAACTTTTTCGCCGATTTTTCTGGTTTTGCACCCTTGTTGAAAAGCGTATCTTTGCCGGATGTCGGGTTAAAGACATGGATCTGATCGTTTTTCAGATACCAGACCGTGCCGTCGTTTTTTACGGCAGGTTTTGTCACACAGTGGGTGCCGCCAATCTCAGAAGTTTTATTCTGCTCGACCTGCCACAACCAGATTTTGCAATCTTTAATCTGCTCGCCGGGCTGTTGCAAGAATACCGCGAAATTACCATCGGGTGCAAAATTCACGTCGCGTATTTTTCCCGGGATCTGGGTTTTCTCCTGTTTATTCTCTTTAGCGCGGTTGATAACCATCGCGCGTGTGCTTTCGAATGCTTTTTTTGCCAGCTTCTTTTCGATCAGCAGTATTTTTTGCCCGTCATGCGATGCGCGCAGAAAAGAAAAAGACAGATCGCGCTTCGTGATAAAAAATTCTTTCGGCAGCGAGAGTTCATAAGCGTTTTTCATGAAGAGTAACGCCGCGTCGTAATCTTCGCGCGCGAGCGCCTGCTGCGATTTTTCGATGAACTTTTCAGGAGTAGGGCCGCAGGCGATAAAACCTGTGGCGACGGTCAGCGCGAAGATTTTTTTCATGGTAGTGCCAGGGCGACAACACCGGTTCGGGCCATGTGCAGCACTTTGAACGGCTGAATCGCTTCCAGAAAATGTGTGACGCGCCGCGGTTCGGCGACCATTTGCAGCAAAATCTGGGTATCCGACATTTCGATCACAGAAGTCTCAAAGAGGCGCGAAAGCATGAGTAGTTCGGCGCGTTCGCTCTTCTTGATTTCAATCGAGATCAGCAGCAGTTCGCGTTTTACTGAAATCTCGCCCGTGAGGTTTTTTATTTCGATGACGTCCATCAGCTTTAGCAGCTGTTTGGTAATCTGGCCGATCATGGTTTCGTCTTCGTCGATGACCAGCGTGATGACCGAATATTTGGGGTCGTGGGTTTCACCGACGCAGAGCGAATCGATGTTATAGCTGCGCCGTGTGAAAAGACCGGTCACGTGACTCAGTACCCCGGCCGCGTTATTGACCTTCACCGAGAGAACGTGTTTCATTAAGGCGACTTGCACCGCCGAAATGCACCGTAAAGGAAATTGATTCTAAAGAGGCAAAAGGTCGGCGAAGCAGAATGCGCGGTCGCCCTGGCCATCGGGGGATTTATAATGGCGCGTGACTTTTTCCCCGCGTACAAATGGGATTTCCTCTTTAAATACGGGACCAGCGTAGCAGAACGTGTGGAATTCCCCGTTTTCACCGCAGGGATCGACGCGCGCCGGCAAATCGGCGACGAAACTGGCATCGAGCTCGCGGCCCGCGAACGATGCGTCGAGAACGGAGAGGTCGACGCAGACCGCGACGGCTTTAAAGCCGAGCGCGATGAAGTCGCGCATCAGGGCCGCAGTGTCTTGTTTCCAGAGCGGAAAAACCGCCGCGAAGCCCGCAGCGCTGAGTTTGTCTTCGCGGTAACGGCGCAGGTCTTCGAGAAAAATGTCTCCAAAGGCGGCGGTTGTGAACCCCGCGCGGTGTAAATCCGCCAGGGCATGCCGCATCTTTTCTTCATAGACCGGCATGCCGGGTTCTTCGGGTAATTCGATGGTCGATGCGGGTAAACCCAGCGCCGCGATCTGTCGTTCGAGCAGAGAGCGGCGCAGGCCATGCATCGACACGCGGTCATGCGCGGCATTCACCGTCACCCGGTAGAGCCAGGTGGTGAAACGTGCCTCCCGCCGGTAGCTCGCGAGTTTCGCGGGCAG
>JAFLED010000350.1 GCA_017302045.1 Spirochaetota bacterium | reverse complement strand
GCAATCCTGTGCTCGTCGGCATGAAGCACATCCGCGGCGGCCGTGTGAGCGCGGTTGTCGTAAATTCGAAAAACTCGAATGTAGCTACGGGTAAGCAGGGGTATGCGGATTGTATCGCGATCTGCAAAACCGTCGCGGCTGAGGCGGGCTTACTCACCGAGCGGGTGTTTCCGTCTTCGACGGGTGTCATTGGTCGCCGCATTCCGGTTGAAAAAATTCTCGCTGCGGTAAAAGGCTTTCACCGCCGCACGACGAGCCCGGCGGATTTCGAAGGTTTTGCGAAAGCGATTATGACGACGGATACTTTCCCCAAGTTTGTTTCACGCAAGATCGGCAAAGCGACGCTCGTGGGTGTGGCTAAAGGTTCGGGCATGATCGAACCCAACATGGCGACGATGTTATCGTATTTTTTTACCGACGCAGATATTCCTGCGCCGGTATTACGCAAGGTATTGAAAACAAGCGTCGACTCGACATTCAACTCGCTCTCGGTCGATACCGACACTTCGACTTCGGATACCGTACTGGCGATGGCAAACGGCCTCGCTGGCAAAGTGCCCGAAAAGGCATTTGCAAAAGCCTTCGGCGAGGTAGCGCTCGAACTCACACGTATGCTCGCGCGCGACGGCGAGGGTGCGACCAAGCTCTTTAAGGTCACGGTAAAAGACTGTGCGAGTGAAAAACATGCCAAGGCGATCGGCAAAAGCATCATCAACTCTCCTCTGGTGAAAACCGCGATTTATAAGGGTGATCCCAACTGGGGGCGCATCTTTATGGCGGTCGGCAAAACCCCCAAGGTCAAAATCTATCCCGAACGAATCAAGATTCGCTGGGGGGGTAAATCCTACAGCAACGAACAGCTGCCGGCGCTGTCGAAATATCTCAAAGAAAACGAAGAGTTGCATCTCGAGATATCGCTGGGTACAGGCAAGAGAGCCTGGACGGTCTACGGTTGCGATTATACCGAAGATTACGTGAAAATCAACGCGTACTACACGACCTGAATGGTTTACAAAGCCGCGGCGATTCTCTTATTCACGACAGTGCTGTTCGGCACAGAAACCGACGTTGCCGAAGCACCATACGAAAGCGATTACGCCAAAGGGCAGCCGGATCGGCAATTGTGGCGCGATGTCAAAGACAGTTTCTTACGCCATCGGTTTGGCAAAATACTGAAGAAACATAATCTTGCCCTCGGTTGTGCGGGCTGCACCTCTGTTTTTATGGATGTTTCCTTTGCTGTGACCGAACAGGGAACTGTTCAAATTCGGGGTATTGACCGCCAGCAGGCCTGCGGCCATGACTTTCCCGCTGCTGTGAAAACCGATTTCCTGAAATTTCTCAACGATTATCCTTATCCAAAGCCCCTGCACGGGACAACGGTTCGCCTTCGGCTCGGCAGCGGTCTGAAGTGTTAAGCCTTTTCCCGTAGGTCAAAGCTGCCGATAATCGAGGGTGCGCTACGCCCTGATTTTTGCCCTGTTCGCAGCATCGCTTTTTGCTAAATCTTATACCACCGTCGCGCGTGTAGAGCGCATCGATCCGGTGACGCAGACCGCCGAGATCGAATCGCGGGATGCACTGGTAAGCGAGCGCGAATACCGTGTGCTCAACGAATCGGGCGAAACCATGGGGTGGGCGAAAAACCTGAAAAAGCATTCGGGTGCCAGATATACCTTTACCTTTGAAGGCAAACGCCGCCAGCTTTCTGCCGGGCGCCGTATCGTACTCGCGGCGGCAGAATCGAATTTCAGCGCGCTCGCCGACCGGCCCCGCCAGCAAAAAGAACCGGCTATCGGTTTTACGCTGCGCGATCCGGTGCCGATGCAATATATTCCGGATGGGCTTTTTATCTTAGGCGGCGGCGATGCCCGGGCGCTGCATTTTATACCCGCGGGTCGCGAAGGCCGTGCGGCGAACCGCGTCGACGTTGCCGCTTTTTTTATCGATCAGCACGAGGTCACCGTCGGTCAGTATACGCGTTATTTAGAAGAAACGCGGCAAAAAATTCCGCAGAGCATGACCGAGATGAGCCCGGGTTTGCCGCTGACACATATGACTTACCGCGAGGCCGCCGACTATTGCGCCTGGACAGGCAAACGCCTGCCCACCGAGCTCGAATGGGAGAAAGCCGCGCGCGGTACGCAGATCGTTACCACAGCCGACGAAAATTATACTACCGCGCAGAGTTTTCCAGTGCCAGAAGACCAGGCTGCGCAGCTGTGTGTCACCGAAGAAAACGGCGGGTCTCCCGTTGAGGTCGAACGGCTCAAGGACCGCAACGCCTTTGGGCTTACCGGTATGTGCGGCAACGCGGCAGAGTGGACACAGAGCTGGCTTTTGCCCTACCGCGGCAATACGCGTCAGGATGACCGCTTCGGCAAAAGATACAAGGTGATCCGCGGCGGTTCGTACGAGCATCCGCTGGAGCTTGCCAAAAGTTATGTGCGTCTTGCGGGGGGAATCCCCAGCCTGACCCGCGACCGGCGGGCAGGCTTTCGCTGCGCGCGCAGTGAGTGAAGCACACGAGGTGCAAAGTCTGCGCGCGACACGATGTCGCTCTGAGCGCAGACTGACTAATTCAAGACCGGATTTTTAATCAGCTGACGCACTTTGTTCTGCGTCGCTGGAGAAATTTTTGGTCCAAGACTTGTTACCCCTGGCGCTGCACCTTTCCAGAGTTTGCGCAATGTCGAGAGAAATGTCGCCGGGGTGACACGGTCGATTGCCGAAAGGTAATCGCGCCAGTCGCGCTGCACACCGTGGTAAAGTTGCATACGCGCGTTATAGCTTGCGCGGCGGTGAGCACTTTCCATCGAAAGCTCTAGCGAGCCCTTGAGTCCCGACTTGCTTTCCGCGAGTTCACCGGCGTCAATACCCGATTGCAGAGAAGTGATCTCGTCAAGCGCAGTCGTCAGCGCCGTCGAATATTTCTCAGGCGATGTCGCGCAAAAGATACCCCAGATACCTTCGTGCAAAAATTGTGAATGGAATGTGCTTACGGAATAACACAGTCCTTTCTTTTCGCGCAGCTCTACGAACAGGCGTGAAGACATCGTGCCACCGAGATAATGCGTTAACACCGGCAGATCTGCAGCTTGATCGAGTTCGGTCTTGAGTCCGGGCAGAGAAATGACAAAACTCACCTGCTCGAGTTTTTTCGCCTGGCGTTTGAGCCTTTTCTGTTTT
>JAFLED010000035.1 GCA_017302045.1 Spirochaetota bacterium | reverse complement strand
ACCGAGATCGGCAAGAACCTGCCCTTTGCGCTCAAGTGGATATCCCCCTTTATCCAGAAAGATTTACCTTTTGCGCTGATGACCACGAAAGCATACCTGGCGCAACGATTCGAGAATGAAAAGCTGCGCTCGCTGGTTGCCAGCCAGTGGGGCGATTTCGGCCTGCCGCCGTCGCAAAGCGCCTTTTGTATTCATGCGATTCTCGTGAACCATTTCTTTAACGGCGCGGCATACCCGGTGGGTTCGTCTGAAGCGATCGCCGGGAGCATTATACCGATTATCGAAGAAAAGGGCGGGCAGGTGCTGGTGAGCCACGCGGTTGAGGAGATCATCGTCGAGCGGGGTAAAGCCGTCGGCGTTCGGGTGAAACCCCTGCGCGGCGAACAAAAAGACCACGAGCTGATTTTTAAAGCGAAGACGATCGTGTCTTGTGCCGGGGCGTTTAACACCTATGTGAAGCTGCTGCGCGCAGAAGAGACCGCCGATTTCAAAACGCGCATTATAGATTTCAACAACAGAAATCCGCCTGTATCGCATATCAGCGTTTATCTCGCTCTTAAAGACAGTGCGCAAAAGCTCGGGTTGCATGGCGAGAACCACTGGATCTATGACAGCGACGATCATGATCTCACGTTTCAAAATCGGATAGACTGGGTGAAGAAGGGGCGTGCACCGATGGCATACCTTTCATTACCTTCGCTGAAAGATCCCCAGGCTGAGGCGCATACCGCCGAGATCATTACCTTCGCGCCGTATGGCGAATACGCGGCATGGAAAGACCAGCCGTGGCACAAACGCGAAGAGGCTTATAAGCAGCTGAAAGAGAGAGCCGCTGAGTTACTCATTGAGTTTGTCGACGAGCGTTATAAAGGTTTCGCCGATCTCGTGGATTTTTACGAAGTCTCGACGCCTATCACGACCGAGTATATGACAAGCCATGATCAGGGTTCTATCTACGGCCTTGCAAGCGTGCCCGAACGTTTCGATACGACGGCGTCGCCGTGGTGTCAGGTACACACGCCCATTAAGAATCTCTATCTTACCGGCGCGGACACCACTTCGCTTGGTATCGCCGGGGCGATGATGGGTGGGGTAGCAACCTGCGCGCATCTCATGAAACCATGGCATTTACCGAAACTACTGAAGCTGGTGTGAGATGCGGTTTTTTCCCCTGCATGCTCTGTTGTTCGCTGTCGTTGTCCAGGGCTGTGCCATCGATACCCCGATTTATAACTCCGATGGCGGTTATCTCTGCCGGTCGGTCTTTGATCTCGATAAAACAAATTTTTCGTATTTCAATTACGCGGGTTCGCTGAATGGCACTGCGGTTTCTGCCGTAGCGGTGGTAACCGCATCGGTGCCGCTTAATGCTCCGGCTACGCGCCAAATCATCGTTAACACAGAAAAATTTTCCCTGACGCTGAATCTGGCGGCCGCGACTTATGGCATAAAAACCATCGCGACGGGAAATCCCGAAATCTGGATGTCGGCGCTCACCTGCGGGGGTTATCTTGTCTGCGGCAGTGAAAAATACATCGCCGGGTACTACAATGCGGCGCTGCGCGGCTCGGGCACGGTCTCGCTCACGCGCCCCACGGTCGGTGCGGCGCAGATCGTCATCAACGCGACGCTACCCGACGAAAATACCTCCGTCAGCCAGACGATGCAGTTTCAGCATGTAACTTTCTCTGAGGTCTGTTATTAAACCGCTGCGTCGCTTTTTTCCCGCGGTTCTGGTGATAACGCTGCCGCTCGCGGCCGCCGATTTCGGCAAGCTCGATACCGCGTGGGATCGCCTCACGCCCAAAGCCGGCCCCGAGAAATGGAACTTTGGTTCCGAAGGTTTTATCACGTATACGCTGAATACCGGACCGTATTTTCCCGCGCGGCATTCGTATGCGTGGCTGCAATTTTACGGTAACTATCAGGTCGTACCCCATTACAATATCAGCGCGCTGGCGACGGTGCAAAAACGTTCGATGTCTTCGAACCTCACGGACGAGCCGTTCAGCCTGCGCGCATTTCCGCAGCTGAGTTTTGAGGGTACTCTGCTGCAGGCATTGCCCTTCGATTTTATGCCAGGCAGCGGGCATACGCTGCGCGTGCAGGCGGGTACCCTGCCGATGTTCCGGCATGGTCAGGGCCTGTTCTATTCGCAATTTACCGGTGTCGGCTTTCAGGCGCAGATAGATTTTACCTATTTCAGTATCGAGGCTGCGCTACTGGGTTATGGCTATTTCGAAGGCGACGATGTGCAGAGTCTCTATATCTACTCACCGAAAAAATGGTTCGGCATTGGTGCGCTGTCTGAAATCAATGCGCCTGCCGGCAACCGCATCGTGCCCGGCATCGCGGGCGAAGTCCTGCCCTTTCCGTCGTTGCGGCTGTATTACGAAGCGGGTGTATCCTTTCTCTACCGGCAGCGGGGGGCAGCGCTCTATTATACGGGTGAAAGTTATGGCGGGGTGCCACGCTATATCGATTTGACGAATGTCAGCTTTGGTCGCGGCTTTCAATTAAACGAGAGAACCGTTTCGGGGCTTGTCGGTGTCGATTACGCGCGCACTAAGTTCTGGGGCATCTTCGACCGGCTGCTGCTTTCAAATCAGGTGCGTTATTATGGTGCCGAGGCCACCGACTTTTACGAAAAACAACGCCGTTCTCACTTCTATTATTTTACCGACCTCACGACCGACCAGCGTTACAATAATCAGCCTTACAATTTTTATCTCTTTCCCGGCCGCTCTTTCGGTCTGTATTTTCTACAAGAGGTGGATGTCTCTCCGTGGCAGGCGCTGCGTGTTACGTTGCGGAATGAACTCCTGCTGGTTTTTTACGAAAATGGTTATGCGGGTCGCGGCACTAACCCCGTGCGTTCGGGCAACGATCTCTTGAGTGTCGTGGTCTCTGCCACCGTCGAAGAGAAGGTTTTTCTCGGCATCAAGGTCTCAAATGTGCTCATCGGCGATATCGAATACGGGAGCCAGGAAGCTCTGACTTACCAGCGGGCGCCGTTAATGCTCGAAGCAGCCCGCTACTGGCTGATCGATTTTCACGCGCGTTACCGCATTTAGGCCCAGTGCCGCCGAATCCTGGGGTTGCAGATTCATTGCCTGTGTATCGCGCCTCTGGGTGACGGTTGCTTATGAAAGAATTTGATCTTGTTGTCGTTGGCGGTGGCCCCGCCGGTTATGTTTCAGCCATACGCGCGGCGCAGCTCAAGATGAGCGTCGCGATTGTCGAAAAACGCGCCACTCTCGGCGGTACCTGCCTCAATGTGGGATGCATCCCCTCTAAAGCACTTCTGGATTCTACCGAACATTATGATAATGCGCTGAAACGGTTTGGCGAACACGGCATTGCCGTTAAAGAGGTCAAGATCGATGTCGCGCAGATGCTGAAGCGCAAAGATAAAATTGTTTCTGAAGTCACGAGCGGCGTCGACTTTCTGATGAAAAAAAACAAGATCGAGCGCTTCGTCGGTTTCGGTGCGTTAACTTCGCCGACCGAAGTGACGGTTACGAACCCGGCCGATAAGTCGGTTGTCGAGACTCTCAAGGCAAAAAAGATCATTCTTGCAACGGGCTCGGTGCCCATCGAGCTGCCAACGGTACCCGTCGACGGTAAGATCATCGTGACCTCAGACCATGCGATTGCATTGCCCAAGGTACCGCAGCACTTGATCGTGATCGGTGCGGGCGTTATCGGACTCGAGCTGGGTTCGGTTTGGCGCCGTCTCGGCGCCAAGGTGAGTGTCATCGAATTTCTGCCGCGCCTCTTCGGTACCGCCGACCGCCAGATGTCGAATCTCGCGCAGCGTATCTACGAACAGCAGGGCATCGAGTTCTTTTTCGAGCATAAGGTCGAAAAAGCCGAAGTCAAGGGTAAATCCGCCACGGTCACGGTGAAGAACCCCGCCGGTGAAACGAAAACATTTGAGGGGGACGTAGTACTCTGCGCCGTGGGTCGCAAGCCGTATCTCGAAAATCTCGGCCTCGACAAAGTCGGAGTCAAACTCACGGAGCGCGGCCGCATCGACGTCGACATGCATAACTACCAGACTTCGGTGCCGACGGTCTACGCGATTGGCGACTGTATCAATGGGCCCATGCTGGCGCACAAGGCGATGGAAGAGGGTGTCGCCTGCGTCGAAGTCATGGCGGGCCAGGCCGGTCACGTCAACTACGACACGATTCCCGGGGTGGTTTATACGCATCCTGAAGTTGCCTGGGTCGGTCTCGGCGAAGAAGAACTCAAAGAGAAAGGTATCGAATATAAGCTGGGCCGTTCGTTTTTCAAACCGAATGGGCGCGCAAAAGCGATGATGGAAGGCGACGGTCAGCTGAAGATTTTATCCGATAAAAAAACCGATCGCCTGCTCGGCGCCTATGTTGTCGGCGCGCGCGCCTCAGAGCTCATCGCCGAACTGACGCTCGCTATGGAATTCGGCGCTTCGGCAGAAGACGTCGCGCGCACCTGCCACGCGCACCCGACGCTCTCTGAAATCATTAAAGACGCGGCGGAAAATAACGGGGGCTGGGCGATTCACCAGTGAAAGACGTCGACCGCCACGCGCTGATCATTACACCCAAGCCTGTTTTTTTCGCACTGCTGGCGCGCATCTCGGGCGACGAGTTCGAAGTGCCCGACCTCGCCGCTAACGACTCGAGCCATGTCTATCTGCTGCCAGGGGGCTTTGTCTATCATGAAGAGGCGCTCGAATGGCTTGAGACCAACCGGCAGGTTTTTTTCGAAGAAGAGCTGTTTCGTTGGTACGAAGACGAAGAAAAATTTCCGCAGAATATCAGCTGGTCTGAGTTTCAGGATTATTTTGTTTTCTCGGTGCAATCGATGATCACCGATACCGTTCCGGACGAGCCGATCTACTACGAAGACGATCCGGCATAGCTTGTTTTTCGCGCTTGCGGCTTTAGCCGGGAAAAACACAGTGACGTATGCGCACGTTGCTGATTCTGTTATTTTCTGTAGTGCCCGTTGTCGCGAGCCCGCTCTCTGAAGCACTCAAGGCCGTCGCGGCGAAATGCCAGGTTGATCTGCGTTATGCTTCGGTGAGCGGTTGCCCCGAGGGTGAAGACGGCAAGGTCAAGGCCATCATCGACGCCGATGGCATGCCGAAATCGCTGCCCGATCTTGTGCAGGCCTTTGCCTCCAAAGATGAAAAACTCTCTGCTCTCTCGGCGGGGTATCTTTACACATACCGCACCTCGCTCGGCGATGCGTTGAAAAACCCGAAGCTTGTACCGGCAAAAACCGCCGATGCCTGTATCAAGGCTCTGGCGCAGAATAAAACCTATGTCTCGTATTATGCGGCGGAGATTACTGCAGTGCTTGCGACGTTGCATAAGAAAGAAGCGGCGCTCTTCAAAGTGCTCGACGCACACCCCGAGAACGCGACGCGTAACGAGGGTTACCGCCATGCGATGTACCAGGGGCGGCTGCGTGTTTTCGATCGCATCAAAAAAGCCGCGCTCGATACAAAACGCGAATATCTCGCCGACGCCGCGCTGAACGCACCCGAATACATGTACAACTATAGCGAAGCAGAAAAAGCAAAAATCTGCGAATGGGCCAAGGGATTTCTGAAAGCGGAAAATCCGCGCTACACAGCGTATGCGGCGCGCGTGCTGGTGCTGCGCTGCCTCGGCGATTATATCGACGTTGTTCTCGACCGTGCCGAAGAATTGAAGAACGAAGGCAAACTTACGAATCACCCGATGCGCGAAGCGTTGACCAATTTTACTTTCAGTTGCCAGGCCTACATGGGCAGTGAGCCCACCGGCAGCCAGGCGCAGTGTGCGCGCAAAGAAGTGTTGTTGCGGCCATAACTTCTGGCATAAAATGCAAATCAAAGTCTGGGGCATGTCTTCGTCGGGCAACTGCCACAAGGTAAAACTCATTCTCGATTACCTGAAGATTCCATACCAGTGGATCGAGACCGATACGCGCCATAAGGCGACGCAAACCGAAGAGTTCAGAAAAATGAATGCGAATGCCAGGGTGCCCCTGGTGCAGCTCGAAGATGGTACATATCTGCCCGAATCGAATGCCATTCTCTATTATTTTGCGCAAGGGACGGCTTTTTGGCCGCAGGATAAACTCTCGCAGGCGCGCGTATTACAGTGGATGTTCTTCGAACAGTACGACCACGAACCGCGTCTCGCTGTGAACCGCGCGATACAGAGCATCTTCAATACGATTGCCGAGCGCCGCGCCGAGTACGACGCAAATTTTCCCAAAGGTTATAAAGCGCTTTCGGTCATGGAAAATCATCTGCGCGCGACGGCCGAAGCGGGGCAGGGCAAACCGTGGTTCGGTGCGGCATCGGCCTCGATTGCCGATATTGCGCTCTATGCTTACACGCATGTCGCCGACCAAGGCGGGTTTTCGCTGGCGGATTACCCGCATATACGGGCATGGCTCGGTGAAATGGAGCGTCTGCCGGGACACTCGCGCATGACGGCGAGTTAGCTGCCACGCTGTGCGCCCGGCTGCCACGCCGGGGTTATTCCCACAGTGTTAGCTGTTGCATATTGCGCAGAATTA
Source organism: Spirochaetota bacterium (assembly GCA_017302045.1). Taxonomy (GTDB): domain Bacteria; phylum Spirochaetota; class Leptospiria; order Turneriellales; family Turneriellaceae; genus Turneriella. The sequence continues at coordinate 14,936 of JAFLED010000035.1, read as the reverse complement.
TTTCTATTTCTTCGCCGGCTTCGAGCGGCAGCAACCGCGTCGTATCGGTGAAAAGCATATTTGAAATATACCAGTCGTGTTGCGGTAAAACGCATTGGTTTCTTTGCGGGTAAAGATAGAGTGTGCCCAGCCTGTAGACCGGCGTCAGCTCGAGTTTTTGAATGAGAATGTTGCGCGTCGTCAGAAATTCGAGCGCGGGTTTGCGGCCCTGACCCTGCGTCAGCGAGCATTCTACGGGAGTCCAGCCGCGGCAGAGGTGTTTCAGGTTCAGGCGGTTGTAGGCTTTGTCGATATCGGCGCGGATCTCTTTATAGAGGCGCACTCTTTGCCGCACGATAGCGATATCGTCGTGGCGCTCAATTTTAAACTGCATACTGCACGCGGTCTTCTTGCCCTTTTGTTTGGCGAGCGTGAGCAGCGCGGGTTTCGAGAGAATGCGCAATTCGTCGCTGGGGATATTGAAAAGATAAACCGGGGCTTCCCGAGTTAACGTGAGTGTCTTTTCTGCGGCGGTAAATTTCCAGCCTGGGGGCAGGTTGCGTTCGAAGAAGGCTTGCATGGCTTTTTCGTTCGCCGATAGTTTTCGCCGGCGCTCTCGCTCTGCGATATTCGGCTGGGCATAGTTGTCGATGGCCGCGGCCATCAGAGGGGGATATCCCCCCTTTGTTTCTGGTTGACTGTGCAGCCGCAGACAAAAGGGTACGACTATGCACAATGCTTTTAAGCTGAATCTTGCCGCCGCAAGCGCGATTGCTCTCATCTTCGTAGGCGCAGGTGCGCTGTCTTCTCAGGATACGGTCAAGCCGAAAAACGCCGGTTCGGCGGGGTCGGGTAAAAAAGCCGAGACAAAATCGGATAAGGCACCGGCAACAGAGGGCGACAAGAGCGGCGCCAAAGAGGTGACCTACCTCGATCTGGTGCATGCGCGCGAAAAGGCGCTGAAGCTCAGAGACGATAATATGCGCGACATTCAACTGTTGAATGCGATGGGGCGTTCGTTGCCCGAAGCGTATGACAAGGGCGAATCTGATAAGATCGGCGCCGAATACAAAGACGCGCTCAAACTTATCTATAAGATGGAATATGTCGGCGCTGAAAAGACGCTGCGCACCAACCGCGAAAATATCGCCGCGGCGATGGGTAAGGCAAGCGAAATTTTTCGCAAAAAGACGACCGAAATGTTGAATCAAAGCGCCGACCGCATGGCCGATCTCGACATGCAGGCTGAGAACACCGGCAGCGCCGACGCGATTCGTATGGCGGGTGTTGTGCAAAAGAACCAGCACCGCCTTTCGGTCGGTTACCAGCAATTGACGCTTGCTTCGAACGCGGAGAAACACCGCCGTTATGCCGAGGCGCTTTCACATTACCGCCTTGCACGCCTGCATGCCATCTATCTCAAAATCGAACTGGCGAAAGACGAGGCCGAAAAGAACAAGCTGCGTGCGGAATTTCGTAGCGAGCTCGACGAAAAACATATCGGTAAAGACGACAAAAAAGAATCTGCGACGCCCGCGCCAGCAGCTGAAAAAAAGCCCGCGGGCAAATAAGCGGTTGCTTACGGTAAACCCCAGGCATTTGTTCCCGGTTTTTTGGTTTACTAGATAGACCCCTCGCATTAGCGTGTGGAGTGCCCAAGCGCGTTATTCTTGTAGACGACGATCCGGTTTTACTCGCGCTTTCTGAAAGCATTCTCACAACCGAATACGAAGTCCAGGCTTTTACAAACCCCGAAGCGGCGTTATTCGCGCTTTCGGCAAAAACTCCCGATCTGATTGTTTCCGATGTTGTGATGCCGCTCATGTCGGGCTATGAATTTTGCGAAAAGGTACGCAAGATTCCCGAATGCGGCGATATACCGATTCTGCTGATTTCGGCTTATGGTGATCCGGCGAAGGCGGTCGAGAGCGGTGCCGACGACTATCTGCTGAAGCCGTATCGCACCGAAGAGCTGCTCGCGGCCGTGCGCGAACTCATGCATATCCGTTCGCACGAAGCGCGCATGAACCTGAACCTCATCGGGCAACAACTGTTACTCGCGCAGCAGGCAGGGGCGCTCGATGCGCATGCGCCCGATTCGGTGACGGGGCTGCCGTCGCTCTACGCGACGATTGAAGACATCAAAAAGGCATTGGGTCACGAAGCGCACCTGCTCATTATTTACCTCGACGTCGCTCCGTTGCATGACCGCGACGAAATCTATGGCTGGAAAGCGTTCGACCAGCTTTTGAAAGCCGTTGCCGAAATTCTCACTAAGATCGAGGGATTTTTCATTTCAAAAGAATATTTTATCACGATGAACCGGCCGCTGTCGAATTCGATCGTGATCGTGCAGGTCGACAGAGATGGCCAGCATAAGAGTAATCCCGAGACGATGGAAATACTCATCCGGAGTTTACAGACGAAAATTCTGACCGAGTTAGAGTACGTCTTCAGCGGCCGCACGTTGAAAGAGTTTGTCGTGAACGTCGGTTACGGGCAAATGTTTTATAAGGCGTCGCTGCCATTCATACGGCTGTTCTACCGCGCATTGCGCGACGCCGAGTGGACGGCGCACCGTAAAACCGAGGCGCAGCACATCGAACTCAAGCGCGAGTTTGCGGAGTTTATCCGCACCGGGCAGGTGCGCACGCTGTTTCAGCCGGTTTTCGGCGAAAAGAACGGCGCGCGTTATGTTTTAGGCTACGAGGCTCTGAGTCGCGGCCCGCAGGGTGGCAACATCGAGAATCCCGAGATTCTTTTTTCGGTGGCGAAAGAGCTGTCGCAGACAGCGGCTCTGGATTTTAACTGCTTTCAGGCCGCGGTGCGCGCGGCGGCCGCGATGCCTTCGGGCGGGTTGCTCTTCGTTAATGTAGAGCCGCTATCGATACTGACGCCCGAATTCAAATTTTTTCTGCTCTCGCAAGATCGGCCGTTTCCCGCGGATCGCCTGGTCTTCGAAATCACCGAGCGTGAAATTATCGACAATTACCAGGAGTTTAACCGGAATCTGAATTTTTTCCGACAGCTGGGAATCCGCATCGCGATCGACGACGCGGGCAGCGGTTATTCGAGCCTGAACCAGATTGTGCGCATCAAACCCGATTATGTCAAGCTCGATGCCCTGATCGTACGCGATATCGATACCGATAAATTTAAACAGGATATCGTCGAGGCCTTTGTCGGTTTTGCACACAAGAATGGTATAGTGATTCTTGCTGAGGGTGTTGAAACTGCGGCTGAGCTGGCGTATTTAAAGAAGATAAAGATCGATCTCTGGCAAGGCTATTTTCTGAGCCGGCCCGCGCCGGCATTTCTTTGACGAGCTGCGCATGAAAAAAAAGCGGCCTTTCGATTACATTTTACTTGTCGCAATGTTTCAAAGCGAAGAACCTCCCTTGCCTGCAAGGCGACAGCAGTGAGTTTGCTACCGGCAATTCTCTTCGCGGTCGGGTTTTTTGTGTCGATGATGGCGGCGCTTATGGCGCGCCTGTGGCTCAAAAAGCATCCCGGTGAAGGGTTTATTTTTCTCGCGGCGATTTCGCTGCGGCTCATTGCGCTACTTATCGGTTGTACCGCCGTGTATCTGCTTGCGACAACGCAGCGAACACAGGGTATAACGGCGTTCGCACTCGGTGTGGCCGCCGGATGGGTTGCACATGTTGCTTTCGCTCTGCTGGCAGTGAGAAAATGAAACGCTCAACCGCAATCATCGCAGTCTTCCTTCTTTCCACAACTGTGTTGCTGGCAAATACTGCGCCAGCTGCTCCCGCCCCGGGCCATGCTGCTCCTGCGGCGGCAAAGGCCGGCGCTATGCCTGCCGCTGCCCATGGCGCAACGATCACGGCGCCAGGTCACGCGCCTACGGCTGATGCTCACGCAGCACCTGCCGCAAGCCATGATGCTGCTGCCGCGGCGCATGGCGATGCGCCTTTCAGTTTTGCTGAGACCATCGCTCACCACTTGTCGGATGCCCCTCTCTGGAAGCTTGAGTTGGCGGGTTATGACATCTCTATCACCAAGCGTGTGGTCATGCTCTTTCTGGCTGCGGGTTTTCTGCTGCTGATTCTCATTCCCGCAGCGCGTAGTGTCTCCAAAGATCCATACAAGAAGCCTTCGCGCTTTACGGGTTTTGTCGAAGTGTTGGTGAACTTCATCCGCCATGATGTGGCGCATGCAAGTCTCGGTCACCACTCGCATCCGTATGAGCCATATTTGCTCACGCTTTTCTTTTTTATTCTTATCTCTAACCTCTTGGGTTTGATCCCCTCATTAGGTGAAATTTATGTAACGATCGGCCAGGCGACTGGTCTCATGCATGCGCATGGTGGCCATGACTCATTCGCGCTGCCACTCGCTGAAAAGATATGGCCGGGCATTACCGCCACAGGCGATATCGCAGTAACTGCGACGCTGGCGATCTTCTCGTTCATTGTAATACTTATTTCCGGTTTTGCGTACCAGGGCGTGCTCTTCATCCGCAACATCGTACCCGACGGCATTCCCCTCGCCCTCTGGCCGATCATGTGGCCGATCGAGTTCATCGGTCTTTTCACAAAGCCCTTTGCGCTCGCTATACGTCTACTCGCAAACATGACAGCGGGGCACATGATTATTCTCGTCTTGCTCGGTTTTATCTTCCAGTTCCAGTCGTATTTCATCGCCCCGGTCAGTGTGGCCGGCGCTGTCGCGATCTATATGCTCGAGCTCTTTGTCGCCTTCTTGCAGGCGTACATCTTTACCTTTCTGACATCATTGTTTATTTCACAAGTACAACACAGGCATTAAAAAGTTAAGGAGAATAAAATGGGACCAATTATCGCAATCGGAGCAGGAATCGCAGCAGGACTCGCTGTATTTGGCGCAGGCCTCGGCATCGGACGCATCGGTGGTGCGGCGGCAGAAGGTGTAAGCCGTCAGCCAGAAGCGGCTAACAAGATTCAAACTGCTATGATCATCGCGGCGGCTCTTATCGAAGGTGCGGCTCTGTTCGCGCTCGTTATTGCCTTCCTGATGCTCGATAAAATCAAAGTCTGATTTTATCCTTTAAGAACAGGAGAGCCCGAAAATGGTACTCTTAACCGGTACATCCATCGATCTTTTGAAAGTATCGCCCGGTCTGGTATTCTGGACCGCCGTCACTTTCATTGTGGTCTTGGTTGTCCTCTGGCTCTTTGCATGGAAGCCTATCATCAACGGTCTCGATGCGCGTAACGATAAGATCCAGGAAGATCTGGATTCTTCCCGTAAATTGCGCGAGCAGGCCGAATCGATGATGTCTGACTACAAGAAGCATCTCGACGCTGCGAAAGACCAAGCGCTGCAGATTATCGACGAAGGCAAAAAGGACGCCGAATCGATTCGCCAGCGCATTCTGTCTGACGCTAAGAAAGAAGCAGAAGAGATTCACGACCGCGCGGTCGCAGACATCACTCAAGCCAAGACGAAAGCAATCAAAGAACTCGAAAAAGAAGTCGTAGACATCAGTGTTGCGATTATCTCCAAGATTTTGAGCCGCGATGTATCAAAAGAAGATCATCGCAACATTATTCTGAAAGAGCTCGATCAGCTGAAATCCGGTAAATAATGACTTCGAAAGCTGCACATAACTACGCTTTGGCGCTGACCCAGGTGCAGGGCCTTGACCTCAAGGCCGCAGAAAATGAGCTGCACCTAGTGCGCAATGCGCTGCGCGAAGACAGCAGATTCACGGTGTTTCTCGAGTCGCCGCGCATACCGACGGCCGCTAAGAAAAAGGCGCTTACAGCAATGCTGACAGGCAAAGTGCAGAAGGCAATTCTGAATCTTTGCCTGATCCTGACAGAAAAGCGCCGCATGCAATTGCTTTCTGAAGTTTTTGTCGCTTACCGTAAGGTGCTGGACGGCATTTTAGGCCGTACCTACGTTGACATCACTGTCGCTAAAGATCTTGGTAACGGTGGCATCGACGACGAGCTGAAGCAGACTATTATTAAAAAAGTGGATTCTAACCGCGCGGCCTTCGGGCTCGAAAGCGGTAAAACGCTCCAATACGACGTGAGCGTTAAAGTAAGTCCCGATTTATTGGCCGGTGTACGAGTGCGCGTGGCAGACTATATTTACGACGGCACTGTGGCACGCGACCTGATACACTGGCATGATGTTGCCGCGGTTCATCCGATCGATGCAGCGAAGGCATTTGCAGATTAAAAGTACGAGGAAATATGAAAATTAATACAGCAGAAATCGTATCGGTCTTAAAGAGCGAAATCCAGAATTACGGCCAGAACCTGACGATCGACGAAGTCGGCCAAGTACTCGAGGTCGGTGACGGTATTGCTCGCGTTTACGGTCTTTCAAACTGCCTCGCGGGTGAGATGCTCGAGTTCGAGAACGGCATCACCGGTCTCGCCTTTAACCTCGAAGAAACTTCGGTCGGTGTGGTTATTCTCGGGGATTACCTCAAAATCAAAGAGGGTTTTTCGATCAAGCGCACGGGTAAAATTCTCCAGGTTCCTACCGGCGATGCCCTAATCGGCCGCGTCGTCGATCCGCTCGGAAATCCCCTCGATGGTAAAGGCCCCATCAACACGAAGTCAACGCGCCCGATTGAAATTATTGCTCCCGGTATTGCACGCCGCCAGCCTGTTGGTGAGCCGATGCAGACGGGTATCAAGGCGATCGATGCGATGATTCCAATTGGCCGTGGCCAGCGCGAGCTCATCATCGGTGACCGTTCCACCGGTAAAACGGCGATTGCGATCGATACGATTATCAATCAGAAAGGTACAGGTGTTATCTGCGTGTACGTTGCGATCGGTCAGAAATCATCCACGGTAGCCGGCGTGATCGATAAGCTGAAAGAGCACGGTGCTCTCGACTATACCATCGTGGTTACGGCGAACGCCTCAGATCCGGCACCGATGCAATACCTCGCACCTTATGCGGGTACAGCGATGGCCGAAGAATTTATGTATAACCAGAAGAAGGCGACGCTCGTGGTTTACGACGACCTTTCAAAACAAGCGAATGCCTACCGCCAGATGTCGCTCCTGCTGCGCCGCCCACCGGGTCGCGAAGCTTATCCCGGCGACGTTTTCTATCTCCACTCACGCCTTCTCGAGCGCGCTGTTAAACTGAGCGACGAGTACGGCGGCGGTTCACTCACATCGCTTCCGGTTATCGAAACACAAGAAGGTGAGGTTTCAGCGTACATTCCTACGAATGTGATCTCCATCACCGACGGTCAGATCTACCTGCAGCCAAACATGTTCGCGGCGGGTATTCGCCCCGCGGTCGATGTCGGTATTTCGGTATCGCGCGTCGGTAGTGCCGCACAGATTAAAGGCATGAAGAAGGTTGCGGGTACGATGCGCCTCGACCTCGCGCAGTTCCGCGAACTCGAAGCGTTCGCGGCTCTCGGTACCGAGCTCGATCCGGCTACACAGCGCCAGATCGACCGTGGCCAGCGCCTTGTGGAGCTCCTCAAGCAGCAGCAATACCAGCCCATGCCGGTTGAGAAACAAGTTATCTCAATCTACGCCGCGACAAAAGGTTTCATGGATAAAATCCCTGTCGCAAAGATCCGTGAATTCGAAGAAAAACTCCTCGAGTTCATCGAGAAGACGCACAATGAATTCTATGTAACGATCCGCGACACCAAGGGCCTGCCAGACGAAGCGAAACTCGGCGCAGTGCTCGGTGATTTTGCCGATTCTTTCCTGCGCAGTAAATCGGCAGACCCACGTTAATTAGCGGAAGTTAAAAAGCGGAGTCATGGCAACCTCAAAAGAAATTCGCAACCGCATCGGCTCGGTACAAAATACCAAGAAGATCACGCGTACGATGGAGCTTGTCTCCACGGCGAAAGCGAAGAAAGCGGTCGATAAGGTTGTTGCGTCACGCCCCTACGCAGATAAAATCAAAGAACTCATCGGTTCGCTGGCTGCTCAAGGCGAGGTGGCGGATCACCCGCTGCTGCGCCGGCATAACCACCTGCGCAAGGTTCTGATCGTCGTCGTGACTGCCAATAGGGGTCTTTGCGGCGGTTATAACTCCAATATTCTGCGTGCTTCGGTCGCGAAGATCGAAGCTTATAAAAAAGCCGGTGTTGAAGTTGTTGTGAACCTGATTGGTAAAAAAGCCATATCATATTTCAACTACCAGAAGATTCCTTATGCGGCGTCTTTTACGAATGTCGACGATAAGCTGACATTCGCCGACGCGCAGAAATTTGCCGAAGGTTTCATGGAGAGTTTCTCGCTCGAAACGGTCGACAAAATCGACATCGTTTACACAAAATATATCAATGCGGCCGTGCAGACTCCCGTGACGGAAACTGTGCTGCCGGTAGAAATTAACACCGAAGAAAAAGAGCACAAATCCCTGCCGTTTCTTTTCGAACCAGACCCGCAGGCGATTCTGGAATCCCTGCTGCCTAAGGCGATTTGTATGAATGTCTACCAATCGCTGATCGACGCGATCGCCTCTGAGCAGATTGCGCGCCGTATCGCCATGAAATCGGCGACCGATGCGGCGACAGATATGATTAAGACACTCACGCTGCAGTATAACCGTATTCGTCAGGCAAAAATCACCCAGGAGATCGCGGAAATTGTCGGCGGCGCCGCGGCGATTCAGTAAAAGATAGGAGAATTTATGGCAAGTGGTAAAGTAAGTCAGGTCATCGGGTCAGTTATCGATGCAAAATTTCCCGAAGGACAGTTACCGGAAATTTATAACGCACTCGAGCTGAAGCTGGGCGACTCAACGCTCGTTCTCGAAGTGCAGCAACACCTCGGCGGCGGCGCTGTGCGCGCGGTATCGATGGGGTCAACCGACGGTGTCGCGCGCGGCATGGATATCGTCGATACTGGTGCGCCGATCTCGATTCCAGTAGGACTCAAATCTCTCGGCCGTATTTTTAACGTTCTCGGTCAGCCCGTAGACGAAAGAGGCCCGGTGCAGGTCGACGAGCGTCGCCCGATTCACCGCCCAGCGCCCGGATTCGAAGATATCGAACCCAAAACGCAGATTTTTGAAACCGGTATCAAGGTTATCGACCTGCTCGAACCGTACATCCGCGGTGGTAAGACCGGTCTCTTCGGCGGCGCCGGTGTGGGTAAAACCGTTATCATTCAGGAGCTCATCAACAACATCGCGAAGCAGCACGGTGGTTATTCCGTATTCGCAGGTGTCGGCGAGCGTACGCGCGAAGGTACCGATCTCTATCTCGAAATGAAAGAGTCGGGCGTTATCGACAAAACCTGTCTCGTGTTCGGCCAGATGAACGAGCCACCGGGAGCGCGCCTCCGCGTTGCTCTCACAGCGCTCACACAAGCCGAGTGGTTGCGCGACTATGCTGGTACCGACGTACTTCTCTTCGTCGACAACATCTTCCGTTTCACACAGGCGGGTTCTGAGGTGTCGGCGCTTCTCGGCCGTATGCCTTCTGCGGTGGGTTACCAACCAACACTTGCGACCGAAATGGGTCAGCTGCAAGAGCGTATTACTTCAACGAAGAAGGGCGCGATTACTTCGGTTCAGGCGATTTATGTTCCTGCCGACGATATCACCGACCCGGCACCAGCGACGGCGTTTACACACATCGACGCTTCGACCGTTCTTTCGCGTAAGATTTCTGAAAAGGGGATTTACCCTGCGGTCGATCCACTGGGTTCAACCAGCCGTGCTCTTTCACCGGGAGTCGTCGGCGAGCGCCACTACAAAATCGCGCGCGAAGTACAGCGCATTCTGCAGCGTTACAAAGACCTGCAGGATATCATTGCGATTCTCGGTATGGACGAACTCTCCGAAGACGATAAAGTCCTCGTCGGTCGTGCACGCCGCATCGAGCGCTTCCTGTCGCAACCATTCCACGTTGCGGAACAGTTCACAGGCGCACCGGGTAAATACGTTAAACTCGAAGATACCATCCGCTCATTCGAAGAGCTGCTCTCGGGCAAATACGACACGTATCCCGAAGGCGCATTCTATATGTGCGGTGCGATCGAAGACGTGATCGAAAAAGCCAAGGCGATGAAATAACATGGAAACGGCCGGAGCAGAACTTACCGTCAGCATCTACTCCCCCGAGAAGAAACTTCTCGAGGAACCGGCCGTATCCGTCGGCCTTCCGGGTAAAAAAGGTTCGTTCACTGTCCTCAAAGGGCATGCGAACCTGGTTGCCGAGCTTGAGGCCGGCATTGTTCACGTGCAAACCGGCCAACGCGACGAGATCTACATCGTCGACTCGGGTTTTGCCGAAGTGAAGAACAACCAGGTGATTGTGCTTGTCGAAGGTGCGACGGAGCCAAAAAATCTCGATGCGGCGAAAGAGCGCGCTGCTCTCGACGAAGCCCTCAACCGCGCAACGGAAAACCAGGTTCAGTACGCGAAGAAACAGCACGATATCGCGCTCCGCCGTGTGCGGGCCCGCGTTGCCGATATGCTGAAAGCCTGATCTTTAGATTTCCCTAAGCGCGCCCAGCGCGTTCCGCAGCATAAATAAACAGCTGGCCGCCGATTCGCCGGCCTTAACCGCCGCCGCCCAATTTACGGCCGCGGCGATCCTGGTAAGCAAGTCCCCCGCGAAGCAGTATCCAAACGCGTTTGCGTGCCTGTGCGATGAGCTTGATTTCCTCTTTCACTTCACCTGCTGGCAGGTCGAGTACCAGATCTAACTGTAACATCATTTGATCCATAATCATGCGGGCCACTTCTTGCCCGACAAGAATCGGTACACCCTGCCATTCGGGGAGGCCGATAAGGTCATGGCCCAAAATTAAAGCCATGTCGTTAATACCTTCGCGTATGCGGTGGCGCACGCGCGATTTGCCCCCCAGACGCTCTTTCGTCAGAAACAGAAAGTACCGGCGGTGGCGGCGAGCGAAGCGAATGAAAGTTCCGACCGATTCGTAGACCAGTTGGCGTGCTGTGAGGCGGCGGGCGCGGACTCCCGCCACGAGATTCTCCATCGGCCTAAAGCAGTAATCCACCAGTTCTACGGCAAGGTCTTCCATCTCATTGAAGTGGCGGTAGAAAGTGGCGGGCACAACACCGGCTTCGCGCGTGACTTCCCGTAAGCTAATACTGGAGAACGAGCGGTCGTCGCTCATGAGTTTAATAGCCGCAACCATGAGCGCGCGGTGGGTCTTAAGGCGTTGCTGTGATTTTTTCATTTGTTAAGATCGGTTTTCCGCACGCGCTGCGGCGCGGATGCGGAAGAATTCAAATACCATAGGTAAGACAGAAATGAAAACAATGCCAATCACAACGAGGCTGAAGTTTTTGCGGATAAATTCGAGGTTTCCGAAAATGTATCCGGCCATCGTCATCGAAACAATCCAGAAAATACCGCCGACAACATTATAGAGGCCAAAATCGCGGTAACGCATTTTCGCGATACCGGCGACAAAGGGCGCGATGGTGCGCACAATGGGTACAAAGCGGGCCAGCACAATGGTTTTGGTGCCGTACTTCTCGTAAAACTGGTGTGTCTTCTCGATATATTGCGGTTTGACGATGCGCGAAAACTTACGCGTTACAAAATCGCCAAAAAATCGACCGATCGAATAATTGAGGGCGTCGCCGATAACCGCGGCGACGGAAAGCCCGATCAGAATTATGGGCAACGACAGTACACCGCGCGCCGCAATGGCGCCGATGGCAAACAGCAGGGAATCGCCGGGTAAAAAAGGGGTGATGACAAGACCAGTTTCCGCGAAGATAATAATAAACAGAATGGCGTACATCCATACACCATAATTGGCTGCCCAAACGTCGAGATACCGCTCGAGATGCAGAACAACGTCTATTGCAGAGATAATGAACTCCATGTTTACTATCTTTGCATGGTAAGTCCCTTTGACAATTATTATCTAATAGGCTATTTATATAGTTAATAACTTTTTTGGCACCGCTTCAGCGGATTTCGGGGCATATTTTGATTATTTGTTGCCGGGGATAACCAGAACGCCATTTCGGTGTATGGTTTCATATCGGATATTGATCCCTCTTTTGGCTGGTTCTTTAGCCGTGGGATGCCAAACGACAACAAAGCGCCTCGACGCTGGTGAAGACATGACCGCCGATTCGGGTGAACTCACGCGCGGCGAGATGGAGAAAGCTGCGGCGACGCTCGCGCAGAAAGTGGCTGCTCACTTTACCGCCAATAAACCTGCAAAGGGTATTTTCGTCGCGTTTCTGCCGACGAAGAACGACACTTCGGATCAGTTGCCGGTGAATGTATTCGATAACCGTGTTGTCGGCGATCTGCTCGCCGCGAAAATTTATACAGTGCGCGTCGAAGACCGCAATAAGGCGCTGTCTGAAATTGCCTTCAGCCAAACGGGTGCCACCGACGCGGGCATCAACGCGGGTAATATGAAGAGCCCGAACTTTTTTATCCAGACCGACATCACCGAAAACGTTTTTAAGAGCGGCGGCGACCGCATCGTCGAGCAGATTCTGAATTTCGAATTGCGCTCGGTAGAAACGCAGCTGGTTGTCTTTAGCGACCGGGTTATCTATCGCAAGAAGCCCAGAAATCAGAAAGGTGGCACCACCTGGTAGGATTACTGGCTTTATCGCCACGGGCTATGGCCCGTGGGCAATTTCTTATCGCAGTCTTCTTTCTACTCGGCTGCGCGGGCAGTTACACGAAAAAGGTCCGAGCCACCGAAGAGGCGTTTTATAACGGCGACATCGACGGCGCTGTCTCGCAAATCACACCGCTCGCGCAGGATTCTGCGGCGCGCGATCGTCTGTTGTTTTACATGGAAGCGGGGCTCATCTACCATACGAAGGGCGACCTTAAAACCAGCACCGAGATTTTCACACGCGCCGACGAGATGGCCGAGCAGATTAAAACTTCGATCACAGGTTCGGTCGGCACTTTCTTACTCAGCGACCGCGAAGGCGAGTTTCAGGGTGAAAACTTCGAACGCGCGCTGATCAAATATTACCTGGCCCTCAACTATACTCTCATGGGCGAACTCGAAAACGCCAAACGCATGCTGCGCAAGCTCGAGGTCGATCTCAAAGAAATGAAATACGAAGACGCGGATTACAAACAGATTCTCGTCGCGCGTTATCTCGACGCGCTGATTTCCGAAGAGTTGAACCAATTCAACGACGCGCGCGTGCAGTACAAAAACCTCGAAAATTTCGGGACAAACCCCGAATGGCTCGCGCGCGAGCGCTACCTTTTAGCCGCACGTTCGCGCGACGCCGGCGACATGGCGAAATACGCCGCGGCGAGACCTGCCGTACTCGATTTCCCGACCATCAGAACGCCTTTGGATAAAAAGAACCCGGGCGAGCTGGTGGTGATCGTCGAAACCGGCAAGGCCGCGGTCAAGGCGAGCCGCGGCAACCTGATGAACGACCGCGAGTTTGCGCTGGCGTTGCGTGTTGCTATCGACGTCGCCATTCTCTCGCGCGGTAAGGGATTAAGTACCGCGGGTGTCATCGCCATGCTGGGCACAGCGGATAACCCGATCCCTAAATTTGCACCGCGAGAGAACACACCTGCGCCGGCGTTGATGCTCGAAGATGTAACGCTGCCACAGGCGCAGCGGCTTACCGATTTCGACGTCATCTCGCAGAAAAATTTTAACGATAATTATTCTTCTTATATAAATAAGAATGTCGCTTCGATTGCGACCAAGATCGTCGTCGCCGCAGTCGCCGCGCAGGCAGTCTCGAGCACTTTTCAGAAAAAAGAAAACGGCGTTCTGGGTGCTTTAGGCGGTCTTGCGGTCGGCCTCGGGGCCGGCGCCGGCGTCGCCGCGACGGTAAAGCCCGATCTGAGAAGCTGGCACATGTTACCGGCGAATTATGCCGTGGTGCGCGTGACTTTACCGGCGGGAACCTATCGTCTGGGTGTACAGGGCGGCGACACAGGTGCCCTCGTGGTTTATGGAAATGAGAATCCCGACGTGGAAATCAAGCCGGGTAAAAAGACATTCGTGTCGTTGCGCGCGTTTACGCGCGGGCTTCCCGACGCCGGAAGATAAAAATCGCGAGCGCTGCGACGGCGCACGGTAACCAGACCCAAAGCAGTTCTGATTTAAATACGGCCCAGCCGCGTTCGTTGAAGAAACCTTTCACGCTGAGCGGGCTTACCAGAATCGGCCGCAGCGGCAGAAAATAACGCTCGGGTTCGAATGGAATAAAGAAGCCGACACCTTTACCCCCCGTAGTCATCGCATCGAGAACGCCGTGCGACGCCGTTGCGAAGGCAAAAAACAGAAACAGCCGGAATCGCATGCCGCGAAACAGCGGCAAGCCGGCGCATAAGAGGGCTATCCCACCGGCGAAAAGCAGCGAGTGGGAGAAACCGCGGTGGCCGAGCATGTGGTCGTAGGGAATACCGAAACGGAAGGCGACGACATCGGCGTCGGGTAGCATGCTCAGCATCATGCCCAAGAAGAGTGCACGGAGCGGAATATTTCTGCGGCCCAAGGCCACACCCAGCGAGAAGGGAACAATGGGATGCGTAATGAGCGAGGCCATACGGCCGCTTAGCCGAGCGCGGCTTTGACTTCGTCGGGTGCCTGAATGAGTTCGATGAGCACGCCTTCGCCCGAAAGCGGAAACTCTTCGTTACCTTTCGGGTGAATAAAACAGACATCGTAACCCGCTGCACCTTTGCGAATGCCCCCCGGGGTAAAACGCATGCCCTGTTTTGTGAGATATTCGACGGCGACGGCGAGATTGTCGACCCAAAGACCAATGTGGTTTAACGGCGGTTCATCCACCTTGGGCTTTTTTGCCGGGTCGATCGGCTGCATAATATCGACTTCAACAGCATGTACACCGTGCCCGATTTCGAGAATATCTTCGTCGACGTTCTCCTTCTCCATATTCGCCTCTATTCGCTCCTATTCTCTGTTCTACCGCCCTATCTCTCTCACCTTCTCTCTCTCTCACCTTCTCTCTTCTCTTCTCTCTTCTCTCTTTTTTTCCCGCCTTTT
>JAFLED010000349.1 GCA_017302045.1 Spirochaetota bacterium | reverse complement strand
TCTGCCCTGCGCGTCAGGGCGCTCAAACCGGAGATGGTATTGCAGCTTGAAACAAACGATGTTATGGCGCTGTGGTCTTTTTTTTCCGGTGCGAAACGTCGGGTGGGCATCCGGCGGCAGACATTTGGCCGCCTGTTTAATTTACATAACGCATTACAAGAAGGCGGGCAGAGCGCGTTACTGTTTTACCTGGGTTTTTTAGACGCGCTGGGCGAAGAGGCGGATGGTTTTCGTACGGAACTTTTTGCCGCCGAAAAAAAAGTTCCGGCGAGACCACCCGTAGTTTTTATTCACCCCGGTGCACGCCTTGCGGAAAGGCTGTGGCCGGCCGCTTGCTGGGTCGAGCTGATTGCTTTAATCCGAAAACAATACCCGCAGGTAAAAATCCGCATTGCGCGCAGTCGTTTTGATGCGGCGGTCTGCGCAGAGCTGTTTGCCCTTGTGCCTCGCTCGTGGCATTGCGAATGGCGGGAGATTCACGATTTTGCTGGTCTCTGCGCGGCGACGGCCGATGCCAGCCTTGCGCTGACGCTGGATTCTGCTCCCCGCCATGTCGCTGCAGCGTATGATATCCCGACGGTTTCCCTGCTCGCGCATTGGATTGTTAAAGATTGGGGAATCTACGACGATGCGCGGCATGGCGTAGTTCTGTCACACACGGCTAGACCAGATTATGGCATCCATACGATACCCGTCGCCGCCGTCTTCGCCGAATTTGTGAAACGCTTTGGTAAATCTGGCCGCAGGAGAAAAAAATGAACAAATATAAGGTAATTTTTCGCGCCTGTGATGCGGTACAGAGTCTTAGAAATCCGCGCCCGTTTAATCTGGATAAAAAAACGCTGATCAAGATTTGTTTTCTGAGCCTCGTCGAGGCCTTAAAACCCGTTGATCATGAAATCTTCGTGATGGGCGACAAGCTCTCCGATGAAATGCTCGAATTCTTCGGCCGCTTTCAGGCGACGGTGACGAACGGGGTTTATGGCAACGACGAATCGATTCGTATGACGATTCGCCAGGCGCTGCGATACGACGATGAAGACTGGGTGTATTTCTGCGAAGACGATTACCTGCATCGTCCCGAAACGTTCCGCGATACCGACGAGTTTATAACGAACCGCGCAGAAATCATGGACTACGAACCGAGGCGTGCGATCTTTAAGTTATTTGTGCGCGACCTGAACAAAAAAGATCTTTTTATCCATCCGGCGGATTACCCCGATCGTTATGAAACTCATTGGAAAAGACATTCTTTTCTGTTTTTGAGCAAATACTGCCATTGGCGGCAGATTTCGCATACCACGTTTACTTTTATGGGGCAGGTGAAGTCATTGCGCAAGTTCGAGAAGTATCTCTTCCATTCGGCGCACACCGCACATGATGGCTATCTGAGCCGCAAATTGTATGGCAGGCTTTTCTTCTTCGGGCGCGGCATAGCGGTAAGCCCGATTCCGGGGCATGCGACGCATATGCACGAGCACACCATGACCCCCCTTGTAGATTGGCAAAGCCTCGTGCAAAAATACCAGGCTCAGCTCTCTTAACCAGGGGGTTGTGCGCCACCCCGGGGCGAATCTGTTTACGTCCTGTCGCGACGCCCGTTTGCGGTGGGTAAGATATGGCAAAACCTAAAATTCTCATCTCCGATAATCTTGATCAGGATGGTGTAGATATACTGACGGCGTCGGGGCTCTTCGATGTCGATTTCCGCAAAAAGACCAGTCGCGAAGAACTCGAAGCGGTCATTCCCGAGGTTGAAGGTCTTATTATACGTTCGGCTTCGAAGGTCGACAAAGCACTCGTTGAAAAAGCCGCAAAGCTCAAAGTGGTCATCCGCGCAGGGGTCGGCGTCGACAACATCGATATTCCTGCTTGCTCGCAAAAGGGTATCGTCGTCATGAACGCACCCGCGGGTAACTCGATTTCGACGGCCGAGCAGGCGATCGCGTTGATGTTCGCTATGGCGCGCAAACTGCCGCAGGCGCATGGGTCGATGAAGCAGAAAAAATGGGAAAAAACAAAATTCCAGGGTGCGCAGCTGACCGGTAAAAAGCTCGGTGTTATCGGTCTCGGTCGTATTGGCAAAGAGGTGGTAAAACGCGCGAAAGGCCTGCAGATGGAAGTTCTGGGCTTTGATCCTTACATTCCCAAAGAGAATCTGGGTCATTTGGAGATCCGTCTGGTGCCGATCGATACGATTCTAAAAGAGGCCGATTTTATCACGGTGCACACGCCGCTCACCGACGCGACGAAGGGGCTCGTGAACGAAAAAAATCTATCGCTCTTAAAGCCAGGCGTACGCCTGATTAACTGTGCGCGCGGCGGTATCTACGATGAAGCCGCGATCGCGAAAGGTGTGAAAGAAGGTATCATTGCAGGCGCGGGCCTCGATGTCTTTGTCGAAGAACCACTGCCCGCCACAAGCCCGCTCTATGATCTCGACGATGTGGTTTTGACGCCGCACCTGGGGGCCTCGACCGACGAAGCGCAGATCGAAGTCGCGAAAGAAAGCGCCGACTCGATGGTGGCATTCTTTAAAACCGGCGTCGCGCGCAATTCTCTGAACTTTCCGACGATCGACCCGACCGCGATGGACGAGCTGGCGCCATGGTTTACGCTCTGCGAGCAGATCGGTTCGTTTGTGGGCCAGATGGCCCGAAATCCGGTAAAAGACGTCGAGCTTTCATACCGCGGTGAGTTTACGCATCTGAATCTCGGGCCACTCGAAATCGCTCTGACCAAGGGTCTGTTATCGGTGGCGATGGGCGACGAGGTCAATCTCGTCAACGCGCCCATTCTCGCGAAAGAGCGGTCGCTGCGTATCACAGGGAAAAAGGACGATAAGGGCGAGAAAGAACCGTCTGTGGTCAAGATCACGGTCTATGACGAGAAAGAGCGGCTGACACTCAAGGCTTCGGTCGGGGCGACGGGCGGTTTTATCACCGAACTCAACGGGAATTCGATCGAACTCAAGCCCGAGGGAAATCTCCTCTATATCCAGAATACCGACACACCGGGTGTTGTCGGTCACCTGGGTACCTTCTTGGGCGAGCACAAGATCAATATTTCGAGCATGCAACTGTCGCGTGCGGCCAAGGGTGGTGAGGCACGTACGTTTCTGGGGCTCGACGACGAAATGCCCAAGGCGCTCATCGAACAGCTCAAAAAGAAAGAATTCATTGTTGAAGCGCGCTTCATAAAAATTTAGTCC
>JAFLED010000348.1 GCA_017302045.1 Spirochaetota bacterium | reverse complement strand
CATCGCCGCCTGCGAACCCATCTTGTTCTTCTCATAACAGAGCAAGACGATTTTCCGGTGATCGTCTTTGTGTTCGAGATAAAGAAAAGCGATGCCAAAGTTGCGCTTACCCTCTACGATCGTTCCGGTTTTTCCCGCCAAGAAGCGAAAACGCCGGTTTGGCCAAAGCGCCCGGCAGAAATCGGCGAGAGTGCCGTCGCAGGTCTGCCTGAGTCCGGCCATAATTGTCACCGCGCTGGGATCTCCCCCTTCTTCTGCAGCGAGCAGCTTATCGTACATTGCAAGAAGTTTTTCGACCTCAATGCCGCCGGAGAGGTCGAAGCCATAAACATTTGCCGGCTTAAGAATTTTCAGATCTGTCGGCCAGTCGAAGCGCTGCCGCAACCACGATTCATATTCTGCCAGGTTGAGACCCAGGAAACGAGAGAGAAAATAATAGTTACAACTTTGGGCGAGCGCCGATGGCAATGTCATAGCGCCATGCCCCCCCGGTGTCCAACAGCGTAATTTTTCGGTTCGCTTTTGTTCGGGAGGGCAAAGAATCGTTTCTTCTGCCCTGAAGCCTTTTTCGAGCAGGTACCAGGCGGCGAAGGGCTTTAGAAGCGAGCCAACCGGGGCTAGCATCGCGGGGTTTTGCTGTGCGATAATGCGGGACTGCCCGCGCTCGTAGACGGCCATGACATAAGCCGATTTTTTCTCGGCATACGCCAGGGAGGCAAAAGCCAGGAAAATCAAAATTCGATTTACGGCGACTTTAAAATTACGCATCGCTTTAATGCAATGGCCGAAAACGCCGTCATTCTGGAAAGAGAACAGCTCTCCCTCAAGGTAAATGAGATATTTTACAGCATTCAGGGCGAAGGGTCTTACGCATTGTACCCCTGCGTTTTTATCAGGCTCACCGGCTGTAATCTGCGCTGTGTCTGGTGCGACACCACGTATTCTTTTTTCGAAGGTCAACCGCAGACGCTCGACCAGATTCTGATCGCGGCGACGGCATACCCGACGCAGCTCGTCGAAATCACCGGCGGTGAACCGCTCTTGCAGAAAAATGTCTATCCGCTCTTCGATATGCTGCATACAGCGAAAAAAAAAGTTTTAATCGAAACTTCCGGGTCTATTCTAATAGATCGTGTGCCTGGGTTTGTGCACATCGTTCTCGATATAAAAGCCCCCGATTCCGGAGAAGCCGATAAGAATCGTTATGAAAACCTAAAATGGATCAAACCCGCCGACGATATCAAAATCGTCGTGGCGTCTAAGGCCGATTTTGAGTTCGCCCTGGAGGTTGAACAAAAATACGCACTGACCCAAAAAATGGAAAGACCCGTGATTATTCAACCTGCCTTCGGGCAACTCGAGAGCGCCGAAGTCGGCGAATGGGTCAAAAACGCGGGTGTTCCTTTTCGCCTTGGCCTGCAATTGCATAAATTCATCTACGAACCAACCTTACGGGCTGTCTGATGCTGATCGAAAAAGAGTTCGTTTTCGATTCGGCACATTTTCTGCCTTTTGTAGCGCAAGACCATAAGTGCCGTCGGCTGCATGGGCACACGTACCGCGTGGTGATCGGGGTCGAGGGTGATGTCGGTGAAACCGGTTGGATTATGGACTTCGCCGATATTTCTGCCGCAGTACAGCCAATCTTACAAACGATCGATCATACTCTACTCAATGCCGTCGATGGCCTCGACAACCCCACGGCAGAAAATATCGCCGTCTGGATTTTTAGCCGCGTCAAAGAGGTTGTTCCCTTGCTGAGTTTTGTCAGCGTACAAGAGGGGCTTTCTTCGCGCGTTATTTATCCGCGTAAACTATGAGCAAACCCAGGGCTGTAGTTTTACTTTCCGGCGGGCTCGATTCTGCCACTTGTCTCGCGATCGCACGGGAGCGCGGTTTTGATCCCATTGCCATTTCTTTTAATTACGGACAGCGGCACAAAAGCGAACTTTTGGCAGCAAAGAAACTCGCAGGCCTCGCCGGCGCGGCGCATGAAGTTATCGCCGTCGACCTCGCTGCCATCGGCGGCTCGGCTCTGACCGCAGATATCGCCGTACCGAAAGGCGGGGCGCATTTAGGTGCTGCACCGGCGATACCGGTGACGTATGTTCCCGTGCGCAATCTGATTTTTCTCTCGCTCGCATACGCCCTTGCCGAAGCGCGTGGCGCGCAGGCGCTCTTTATCGGCGTCAATGCCGTCGACTATTCGGGATATCCCGATTGCAGGCCCGATTTTATCGAAGCGTTTGCAAAAACCGCTGCGCTGGCTTCAAAAATCGGGCGCGAGGGTAGATCCCCCGAAATTATTGCACCGCTTGTGACTTTTTCAAAAGCAGATATCGCGCGCGAAGCGTTGCGGCTCAAGGTGCCAGTGCAATTTACCTGGTCGTGTTACGATCCGCAATTGCATGAAGGGTTTTACCGGCCGTGCGAGAACTGCGACGCCTGTATTCTGCGGCGCAACGGCTTTGCCGACGCGGGTTACCAGCTCTCTAAAGAAGAAATTTTCGGTTCTCCGCTAGCGCTCGCATAAACCGGCTCGCGGGAAACCCCATGACATTAAAATAACAGCCGTCGATGCGGCCGATATTTGCCATGCCAAATGCATCCTGCACACCATAACCGCCGGCCTTATCGTAGGGCGCCGGCGTCGCAATATATTGTGCGATCGTTTCTTCTGAGAGCTGCAAAAAGTGCACCTCGGTCTTTTCGAGAAAACTGATCTTTTCACCGCGGGGAAAAACCAGGCACACGGCCGTGAATACGAGATGCGAACGCCCCGAAAGCCTTTGTAACATCGTCCGCGCATGATTCGTATCGCGCGGCTTTTCAATCACATCGCCATCGAGCACAACAACGGTGTCTGCGGCAACGGTGAGCCGGCCGGCACGAGCCACAACATCTGCCTTGGCGCGCGCGAGCAGTAACGTCTGCTCGGCTGCGTCGTTATGCCGAATTGCTTCTTCGTCGATATTCGCCGGCTGAATCTCGCAGGTAAACCCGAGCTTCTCGAGAATTTCGCGCCGCCGCGGCGAAGCGCTCGCCAGCACAAGGGGAGATTGAAGCCCGGTATACATTATGCGACTCCTTGTTTTTGCGGGCGTTTCGGGTTTTTTTGCCGTGTTTTTCGGCGCATTCGGTTCGCATGTTCTGAAAGCCTCGCTCAGCGAAAAATCGTTTTCCGTCTTTCAGACCGCAAACCAGTACCATTTCTGGCATACGCTGGCGCTGCTCGCCGTC
>JAFLED010000347.1 GCA_017302045.1 Spirochaetota bacterium | reverse complement strand
TTCGGCCGAACGTTCGATTGGTGGGAGATCGCCCTTTATGGCCTAGGCCTCGTGGCGCTCGGTTTTGCAGCGGGGTCAGCGGCCTCGAAGTAAATGGCATGCCCCGGTACACGCATGAAGTCAAAGAGCGGGCGTTCCGAATCTACTATGAGACCAGGAACCTTTCAGAGGTTGTCCGCGTTCTTAAACGCGACTTTCCGAAGATCTCAAAAGCGACAGTCCATCAGTGGGCTGAAGAGAAAGACGCGCGGGATCTCAACTGGTACGAGAGATCAAAGCGCAACGAAGCCGCTCATCACGAAAAGATCGACGAGACCATTGCCGGCGAGCGCCGCAAGATCATCGGCGAAGCCCAGGCCTTTAAAGGCCGCCTCTATGACCTCATGCCGGCCCTTGAAGCCAAGACGCTCGAAGGTGCTGTCTTCGCCTTCGAGAAGATCAGCAAATTCATCCTGGAACAGAGCGGCTCAGATCGCGATAGCGAGCAAACCGCGCGCGAGTCTGTGGGTGCGCTTATTCTCGTTCTGCGAGATGATCCTGAGCTTGGGCCAATCATCGATCGCCGGTGGGACGCCATCGAAGAGAAGTTTCACGAAGTTCTCAAAAAAATACGAAAAGCGGAGGCAAAGAAGTGAAGCAAATCATAGCCTTAATACTGGCTCTCTTTCTGTTTTGTCCTGAAGACATGGCGGCTACGAAGCAAGACCAGTTCGAACATTTTATCGCCGAAGGGCGCAAACACTTCGGTAAAACATCGATGCTCGAATGGGCGATGCAGAACATTCGCATCAAAGTCGGTCGCTCTTGGGAATGGTTCAACCTGAAAGGGCATGAGCCTCTTCGCGAGCTGTATACGCAGACATTGCCCCGGCATGAAGTTTTCCGCAAAGCCGCGCAGCTCGGGATCTCGACTTACTCGTTAATAAAAACTTTTTTCAAGGGTATTCGCCACGGACAGACCACTGGTTATTATTTCCCGACGGACGAAGATGTAGACGACTTCGTACAAGACCACGCCAACCCGTTGATTGAAAACTCAGAAACCTTGTCGAACCTGCAAAGCCATGAACTGACCGACAACGTGGGCTTGAAGCGTTTCGGTAAGTTCTCCATATACTTTCGCGGCGTATTTTCAAAGCGCAAAGTTAAATCCATTACACTCGATCATGCCGTTAAGGACGAGGTCGACGAAGGTAATCAGGAAAACCTGAAATTCGTCGACGACCGTATGCTGCACAGCGCAGACCCTTCCATCACAGAACTCTCGCAGCCTTCGATTGATGACTTCGGCATCGATGCCAGCTTTAAGCTTTCAGATTCCCGTTTTTGGGGTGTCCGCTGCGGATGCGGTCACTGGAACTTTCCCGACAAGACATTCCCCGAATGCCTGCTGACACGCGGTCTGAATACATATTACCGTTGTGTTAAATGCGACCGCAAATTAAATATGGCCTCAGGCCAGTGGGTGCCAGAGTTCCCCAGCCGCAGCGCCGACATCGTCGGGCGACACCTTTCGCATCTGATATTTGACCACCTCTCGGCTGCTGAGGTAAAGCGCCGTTACGAAGCTGCGACCACAACGATCCAGAAGAAGAACTTTTCAATCTCAATTCTGGGCTTTCCGCGTACGACGGCAGCAGCAAAGCCGATTACAGATGAAGTGCTGCGCAACGCAGAACGCCCTTATGCGCCCAACCCCCGCAGTAGTTTCTCCTTTTGGGGCATGGACGTCGGCGACAAGTGCCACCTGGTTTTTTTGCAGCCTACAGGGAACTCACTCCTGGTAACCGACTTTATTGAGATGCAGTCGGATAACGAAAAAGCAATCATTCAGGCTGTCGAACAGCGCGGCGGCTACTGCGGTGTCATCGATGCGATGCCCTACAAGACACTCGCAAAAAACATTGCGCGCCACTTTCAAGGCCGCGTCTATATAAATTACTATAAAGGCGACACCCTCAAAACCGGCGAAGAAGGCCAAGGCGAGTTTGCCGTGCCGCGCGTGACCGTAAACCGCGATGAGTCTTTAGACGAGACGACAGAGTCGGTGCGCGAAGGCCGCATTGCGATACCCGATCCGCGCCGCATGGGTGCGGATAAGCTGGCGGCCTTTGAGACTTTCAAAGCGCAGCTCAAGATGCTCATCAAAGAGGGTGTCGATAAAGACGGCATCAACGAGATCCACTACAAGAAGAACGTGCCGAACCATTATGGCATGGCTCTTAACTACGCGCGCATTGCCTCGGAAATATCTTCAGTCAATGTTGTAACAGGAGTAGACCCTATCTTCGTAAAGCTCTGATGTTCCGCTGGCTCGCAAATATATTCTCTGGCCGCCCGAAGGCCGCGCAGTTCGTGGCAGACGTACCCGCAGAACGTGGTCTTTCGCCCGAGCGCAAGAAAACTGGTCTGATCGATTCGACGACACCACCGGTGCCGTTTCAGGTCATACCAGAGATCGAGAAGCTGGTCTTGTCGACACCCGATCTGTCGCAGGCCGTAGAGCGCACGATTGCCTTTGCGAATACGGGACACCAGGTTGCATTTGAAGGCTTATCTGATAAAGAGTCTGCGGCAGCTCGCGAAGAGCTCGAAAATTTCGCCGCGCGCGCTTTTAAGCCAGCCGCCGGCCTCGACTCTCTGGTCGATGCGCTGCTAAGGCAAATGACGATCGCTGGAGCCTTGTCGGCAGAGGCCGTGCCTGAAGATGATTTCAGCGGCATTCGCAAAGTTGTTCTCGTGCCGGTTCGCCAGGTCAGGTTCAAGCGCAACGATCGCAACGACTGGGTGCCATACCAGGAAGGTGGCGTCGAGCAGATTGATCTCAACGAAAATCAGTACATGTATATTCCGCTGCAGCGCAACGAAGAGTCTCCTTATGGTATCCCTCCTTTCATCGCAGCGTTCGATATGGCCGGATCTCAAAAAAGCGCCTTCGGTCGGATCGCTGATGTAATAGACAAATTCGGTTTGCTCGGATTCATACACGCGAAGAAAAAAGCGCCGCAGAACTACGGGCTTTCAGACCGCGAGTACAAAGAGAAGCTCACGAAAGACCTCGAGGCTTTTGCCGATGGTTTCCGCAAAAACTTTAAGACCGGTGTCGCCGTTAGCTACGATGACACATCGATTGACCACCGCAGTATTACCGGCGATGCGCGCGGCGCTGCCGATCTCTTTCAGGTCGGCGAAGAGCAGCTCGCCTCGGGAATAGACATGGACCCGGCGCTGCTCGGCCGCAGTTATT
>JAFLED010000346.1 GCA_017302045.1 Spirochaetota bacterium | reverse complement strand
AATAACTGCGGCCGAGCAGCGCCGGGTCCATGTCTATTCCCGAGGCGAGCTGCTCTTCGCCGACCTGAAAGAGATCGGCAGCGCCGCGCGCATCGCCGGTAATACTGCGGTGGTCAATCGATGTGTCGTCGTAGCTCACAGCGACACCCGTTTTGAAGTTCTTGCGGAATGACTCCGCGAAAGCTTCGAGGTCTTTGGTGAGTTTCTCTTTGTACTCACGTTCTGACATGCCGTAATTTTGCGGTGCCTTTTTCTTTGCATGAATAAAGCCGAGCAGGCCAAACTTGTCGATCACATCGACGATGCGACCGAAGGCGCCTTTTTGAGAGCCTGCCATTTCGAGAGCTGCGCTGAACGGCGGTATGCCGTAAGGAGACTCTTCGTTCCGCTGCAGCGGTATATACATGTACTGATTTTCGTTAAGATCGATCTGCTCGGCGCCGCCTTCTTGATATGGCACCCAGTCGTTCCGATCGTTACGCTTGAACCTGACCTGGCGAACCGGAACGAGAACGACTTTGCGAATGCCGCTGAAATCGTCTTCGGGCACCGCTTCTGCGGACAGCGCACCTGAGATCGTCATTTGTCTCAGCAGAGCATCGACCAGGGAGTCGAGGCCGGCGGCAGGCTTAAAGGCGCGCGCAGCAAAATTTTCGAGCTCTTCACGCGCAGCGGCAGATTCATTATCGGACAGGCCTTCGAATGTAACCTGGTGTCCCGTGTTCGCGAAGGCAATCGTCCGCTCCACCGCCTGCGAGAGATCGGGTGTCGACAAGACCAGCTTCTCGATCTCTGGTATAACCTGAAACGGTACCGGGGGTGTCGTCGAATCGAGCAGACCGCTTTGCTTGCGCTCAGGCGAAAGACCACGCTCGACGGGTACGTCTGCCGCGAACTGTGCGACCTTCGGGCGGCCAGAGAAGATATTTACGAGCCAGCGGAACATCAGAGCTTTACGAAGATCGGGTCTACTCCTGTTACGACATTAACGGAAGAAACTTCAGAGGCAATGCGTGCATAGTTCAGCGCCATGCCGTAGTGATTCGGCACATTTTTCTTATAGTGGATTTCGCTGATGCCGTCTTTATCCACGCCTTCTTTGATGAGCATCTTGAGCTGCGCTTTGAAAGTCTCAAATGCGGCCAGCTTCTCAGCACCCATGCGGCGCGGGTCGGGGATTGCAATGCGGCCTTCGCGCACGGATTCTGTCGTTTCGTCTAAAGACTCATCACGGTTTACGGTAACGCGCGGCACGGCAAACTCGCCCTGGCCTTCTTCGCCGGTCTTGAGCGTATCGCCCTTGTAGTAGTTGATATACACGCGGCCTTGGAAATGGCGCGCGATATTCTTCGCGAGCGTCTTGTATGGCATCGCATCGATCACGCCGCAGTAGCCACCTCGCTGCTCGACAGCCTGGATGATAGCCTTCTCGTCATCGGATTGCATTTCAATAAAGTCTGTGACCAGGAGCACGTTACCTGCTGGCTGTAAAAATACCAGGTGGCATTTGTCACCCACGTCCATGCCCCAGAATGAAAAGTTTGTCTGTGCATTCGGTGCGTAAGGGCGCTGCGCGTTTTGAAGCACTTCGTCCGTAATGGGTTTCGCAGCGGCAGTAGTGCGCGGAAACCCTAAGATCGAGATCGAAAAGTTTTTCTTTTGAATCGTGGTTGTCGCCGATTCGTAACGGCGCTTTACCTCTGCCGCCGAAAGGTGATTGAAGATCAGGTGCGAGAGGTGCCGGCCGACGATGTCTTTAGAACGGCTGGGAAACTCAGGCACCCACTGGCCGGCGTTCATGTTGAGCTTGCGATCGCATTTGACACAGCGATAATAGGTGTTGAGCCCGCGCGTCAGCAGGCATTCGGGAAAAGTCTTGTCTGGAAAGTTCCAGTGGCGGCAACCACAGCGCACTGCCCAGTAGCGCGAATCTGAAAGCTTGAAAGAAGCATCGATGCCGAAGTCGTCGATCGACGGCTGCGACAATTCTGTGATCGCTGGGTCTGCGCTGTGCAACATGCGGTCGTCGGCAAACTTTAGGTTCTCCTGATTAGCCTCGTCGACTTCGTCTTTGATAACATGATCGAGTGTGATCGATTTCACTTTGCGCTTTGAGAATACGCCGCGAAAATAAACCGAGAACTTGCCGAAGCGCTTCAATCCGACATTGTCCGTCAGGTCATGGCTTTGCAGGCTCGAAAGCGTTTCCGAATTTTCGATCATCGGATTGGCGCGGTCTTGCACGAAGTCGTCTACGTCTTCGTCGGTCGGAAAGTAATAGCCGGTCGTCTGGCCATGGCGAATGCCTTTGAAGAAAGTTTTTATCAACGAGTATGTCGAAATACCGAGCTGCGCACCCTTGCGCGCGACTTCATGCCGAGGCATAGGCTGCGTATAGAATTCGCGCAGCGGCTCGTGGTTCTCAAGACTGAACGACTGCCACGACCTGCCGATCTTGATACGGATATTCTGCATTGCCCATTCGAGCATATTCGTCGCAGCGAAGTGCTTGCGCCCCTCGGCGAGAAACTGCTCGAACTGGTCTTCGTTTTTGGCGGCCATGTCTTCAGGACAGAACAGGACAAGCGCCAGTATTAAGGCGAGTATGCGTTTCACTTTTTTGCCTCCGCTTTCCGTATTTCTTTGAGCTTCTCATAAAAACGTTCTTCTACCTGAACCCAGCGCTTCTCAAGCAGCCTGCCGATCTCTTCGTCTTCTTGCAGAACAGCGAGAAGAGCACTGACCGATTGCCGCGCGGTTTCTTCGCTGTCGCGATCGGCGCCAGTTTGTTCGAGGATAAATTTGCCGGCGTTAGTGAGCGCATAAATTGCACCGTCGAGAGTCTTAGCCTGGAGAGTTGGAACCTGCTCCATGAGGCGCTCTTTTGCCCGGGTGACGTCGTCGATGATTTGCCGACGAGCGCCGGCGATGCGATCATCGAGTTTGCTGTGATGCGCAATTTCAGTCTGCTTGCTGCGCTCGTACCAATCAAGACCGCGGGCGTCTTTCTCTTGCGCCCACTCGTGCACGGTCGCCTTGCTGATCTTTGGGTACTCGCGCTTGAGAACGCGCACGACTTCGGAGAGGTTCCGTGTATCGTAGAAGATGCGGAATGCGCGTTCTTTGACTTCATGCGTGTACCGGGGCATGCCATTTACTTCGAGGCCGCTGACCCCGCTGCAAAACCGAGCGCCACGAGGCCTAGGCCATAAAGGGCGATCTCCCACCAATCGAACGTTCGGCCGAA
>JAFLED010000345.1 GCA_017302045.1 Spirochaetota bacterium | reverse complement strand
GCGAATCAGCAGAAAATAAAATACAACGATCATCAGCACCGGAAGTGCGAAGCTCGAAAGTGCGCTCGACATATCGCCTTGCTGTGCGGGCTTCGCGCCGGTAGCCGGAGCGGCCGTCGTTGCGCTGGTTGCGGGGGCGGCGCCGGCAGCCGGTGCTGCAACGCCCGGGGTTGTCACAGGAACAGGCGCTGCCTGCGCTACTGTAAAGAGGGTATCATTCATACGGCAAACCGGTGTTTTGACACAGTGCGTCAATGCTTCGCAAAATGGTAAAATGATTGCCTGTTTATCGGCAGCGAGCGGGGTGTTGCGTGGGGTTGATGCGTACCGCACTCGTTTTCGTACTGGCTGCCATAGCCCTGCAATGCAAAGCCGGCTCGAATGGCTCCGAGCCGCCGAACCAGGGAGCGCTGCAGCAGACCCCCGCGGGTCAGATCGTCGCCAATCTTTCGAACCGCGGCATCGCAGGCGATTCGCGTTTTACCGAACAGAGCATGATCGCTCTGTATCTCTACAAGAAAAAAGACTATAGCCTGAGTTGTACATCCGCGACCGACCGTAAAAAATGTGAGGATGGCCTCATCTTCAAGAACGAAAAGATCGATTCGCTGGGTTTTACAAACGAGCCGGGTTATTTCGGTTTCGATGCCGATTTTAATTCGTATTTTCCCACACTGATCGCCGATACGGGGTATAATTACCCGGCGACCAAACCGGCCGACCCGCCGGGTTTTCCCGATGCCGATGTCTGGCAGTGTATGCGGATTACCTTCAGCGGCGACCCGAATTTCAACAAATACGAATGCGGCGTGAATGCGCACCCGATTCGTTACTTTAACAAGAACCTCACCACCTACACACTCCAGGTCTATGCCACCGACGGCAAGGGTTATGCTTCGTCGTATATTCTCGACTATAACCTGTTCAACAGTCTGAACCACCCTGTTAAAGACGGCGATCGTTATTACGCCTATTTTGCGGTCCACTTCAATGCGATGAAAAATGCGACAGACTCAGAAGACCGTTTCGATCTCGCCGCTTCGACATGGAAACGCCCGATCGAACCAGACCTCATATCGCCCCGGATCGAGATTAACGTGAAGCTGCTCGCCGAAGGACCGTATGATAAGGCGGGCAGTGTTTACGATATTCCGGATTATTCGACCTGGTATGATCCGTTCGCGGGCTGCCGGCCAACGGCAAATGTGGGTGTCGACACGGTTTATTACAGCGAGTTTCTCTGGCAGGGTAGCGAAGATAGTACCGGGGCCTCGGCGAGCGACGATGAATTTTTTGAAATATACAATAAGAACAACTTTGACGTAATTCTGACGGGCTGGCGTTTTGGTGGTGTGGGCAGCGGCAGCAACGAAATCTCTTTTCCGATCTGTACGACGATCAAGGCTAACGGCGTGCTGACGGTAGGCCGCAGTACGGCAAATGCCTTCAAGAAACTCGATTTTCAGACGACGGGTATCTCGCTTTCTAACGGGGGCGAAAGTGCTCTCACGATCAAAGACGCTTCAGGTAATACCATCCATTCGATGACCTGCGCTTCGAATAACTGGAATGCGGCCTCTTCGAACGGTGGCTCGGGATTACCGAAACGTTCGCTGCGCCTCAATGCGATCGGCACGCCGGTGAATAACTGCACGTCGCTGGTGCAGACCAGCACGGCCGATACGGGTTACGATGCGTCTAATATCAACACGGCGTACCAGGGCACGCTCGCGTCGGATGGTGTCGTCGCTACGCCGGGGTTTGCAGGCCCTTGAGTCTCGGCGATAATTACCACCGGGTGTTAGAGAGTATCGCCGCGGCCTGCGCAAAATCAGGCCGCGCAGCGGGCGATGTTCACCTCATTGCGGTTTCAAAAACGCATCCCGTTGCTGCGGTCGACGCGATCGCCGCGCTGGGGCAGGTCGATTTTGCCGAAAACCGCATCGCCGAACTCGCTGATAAAAAACAATCCGCGGCCGCAAAGGGCATCCGCTGGCATCTCATCGGCCAGCTGCAAACCAACAAGGTCAAATTGCTGGATGCGGATGTCTTATTACATTCGCTCGATCGTATCTCGCTGGCAGAAAAACTCGACCAGCGTTTCGCCGCACTCGGCCAAAAGGTGCAGGCATTGATTCAGGTAAATTGCAGTCGGGAGCCCAATAAATCGGGCGTCGCGTTGGCAGATTTCGACGCCCTGGTCGATCGCCTGGCGTCAGCAAAGAACATCGAAATCAAAGGGCTGATGACCATGGCTGAAAATTCGACGGATGAAAAAACGATCCGCTCGGCATTCGCCGAGTTGCGTGAGCTTTCACACAAACTCGCGGCGCGGCAGATTTTTACGGGCTATACCGGCATGTTGTCAATGGGCATGTCGGGTGATTTTGAATATGCGATCGCCGAAGGCGCGACACATGTCAGAATCGGCAGTGCTATATTTGGCAGTAGGTAATCTCTGTGGGGGCGGCACCGCAGGTGCAGAGTCTTATGGTGAAAAGGCTCACCCGTAACGCCTAAAAGCCATGCAGCAAAATGGCAGGCCTCGCAGTTTGCAGGCAAACTGCTGCTAAAGCGGCCAAAGGCCTGCCTGCCATTTCCCTTCGCGCCAGTTCAGCGCGATGCGCATGGCTTTTAGGCGTTACTTACCAATACAAAACCGACTAAAAATACGGCCTAAAATATCTTCGCTCGAAATCTCGCCCGTGAGTTCGGCGATGCGATCGACCGCACCTTGCACGATGTGTGTGACGACTTCGGGCAACTCGCGGGCACGCAGGGCCCCGGCTGCTTCATTCAGGCTGGCGCCGATCGCCGCCAAAAGTTCGCGTTGCCAGAGATTCAACGGCAGCGCGGCAGAGGGCGCGCGTTCGGCGATAATCGTTTCAATGCGCGTGAGAAGCTCAGTAATGCCGGCGCCCGTCTTCGCCGAAATTTGCAATGCCGCCTCCCCAGCGGAGACGCGATGGCTGGGGTGGAGTACATCCACCTTGTTGATGACTTTGAGTGCTGCCGCCGCATCAGCAGCGGGCAGCGGGCTTTGTGCCGACGCGGGCACAGCACCGTCGAAAAGGTAGATACAGATATGCGCACGGCCGATGAGCTCGCGCGTGCGTTCGATACCGATTTTCTCAATCGGGTCGGCGGTGGTTTCGGCGAGACCCGCGGTGTCGAAGAGGCGTACGTTAAAGCCGGCGATTGTGAGTTCGCCTTCGATGTAGTCGCGGGTGGTGCCGGCGATGTCGCTCACAAT
>JAFLED010000344.1 GCA_017302045.1 Spirochaetota bacterium | reverse complement strand
GCACGACGCACAGCTATGCAGACCGCAAAGACACCCTCGGTGCGCTGAATGCGGCGGGTGTCGGGCTTTGCTCGGGCCTCATTGTCGGTATGGGTGAGAGCGACGACGATATCGTCGAAGCGGCGTTTGCGCTCAAGGATTTTCGGGTAATTTCTATACCTGTCAATTTTTTTATACCGGTGCCCGGCCACGCGGTAAGAAATCCGCGCGCGCTGACGCCCGAGTTTTGCCTGCGCGTTCTCATCATGTTTCGCCTGATTCATCCCGATTCGGAGATTCGTATCGCCGCGGGCAGAGAAGGGCATCTGCGCGGTCTGCAGTCGACGGCGCTCATGGTCGCAAACTCGCTCTTTGCTTCGGGGTATCTGAATGTGAAGGGCTCGAATATTTCTGAAACGGTGGCGCTGATCCGCGATGCGGGTTATGAACCGGAGATTGAAGGCGCGCGCTCAGCCCCTGAGGGCGAGCCTGGCATCGCGGGTGATTTCAGTTATACGGCAGAAAATCTACCAAGGCTGCTGAAGTTTCAGGCACCCTGAGGCCTGCATTAATTATACCGCCAGTTGCTTCACCGTATCGGCAAAACGGGCAATGTCGGCTTCGGTCACATTGAGGTGCGGTGAAAAACGCAGGTTGCCTTCGCGCAGTGCGCAGACCACTCCGGCTTTCATCAGCGCCTGGTGCATCTTGTCCATACCTTCGCCGCGGTGCGCGGTTACGATCGCCGTTGCGTCGTTGCCGAAGATGTCGCGCAGCACGGTAAAACCGAGATCGCGCAGAACAGTGGCGATCTCTGAAGCCAGGTACATCAGCCGTGCCCGAACCGCCTCTGTGCCGATATCGTCCAGAAACCGCAGCGAACTCTCGAGAAATACCCAGTTCATGTAGGGCGCGGTTGAGAGCATAAACCGTTCGACGCTGTCTTTATAATCTTCGCGGTGCGGCAGATAGACCTCGTCGTTCTTCACCGACGAAGTTCCCGCAACGCGGATATCCAGCTTTTTCAGAAAGTCATCCGCGACATAGAGGCCGCCCGAACCTAGCGGGCCCAGAAGCCATTTCCAGCATGAAAAAGCCATGGCATCGACGCCGAGCGCCGCGACATCGATACC
Source organism: Spirochaetota bacterium (assembly GCA_017302045.1). Classification (GTDB taxonomy): domain Bacteria; phylum Spirochaetota; class Leptospiria; order Turneriellales; family Turneriellaceae; genus Turneriella. Next base: position 2,146 of record JAFLED010000344.1, on the reverse strand, counting down.
GACATGGCCCGCGCCCTGCGCTGCATCGAGAATAAAAGCGACGCCGCGACTCTTGAGCAATTTACCGATCGCGGCAAGATCAAACTTCATACCGGTCAGCCAGTCGACCGCCGAAAGCGACATGACACGTACATTGGTCGAAAGCGCCGCCTTGATGTTCTCCACGAACTCGGCATTCGACAGGCCCGGCGAGACAAAACCGATCTCGATACCCTGGCGCTTGAGTTGCATAAATGGATAGACATTACTCGGGTACTCGCGTTCGACGAGCAGTATCTTATCACCCCTTTGCAGCGGCAGGCTCTGCGCGATGAAGGTCATGCCTTCGGCGGTATTGTTGAGCAGCGCGTATTCATGCGCAGCCCCGCCAAAGAATTTCGCAAAATAATTCTGTATGTTGCGTTTCACCTGGCCATGCGGCTTCGCGGTCTGCAACACACCCGCGGCGGTAAACGCGTCGAGATACGTCTTCACCTCGGCCGCGGGAAAAACCGGCGGTACGCTCACGCCGCAGTTGTTAAGCCAGACTAAATCGTCGCGCAGAGAGAATTGTTTTCTGATGTGCTGAAAATCCGGCATGATGAATCGCGCTGTAATCTGTGTTCAGGCTGTCACTTGGGTTTGGCTTTTTTACGTGCGGTTTTTTTGGTCTTTGCCTGGGGCTTTTTTGCGGGTTTGCTTTCGGGTTTGAGCTTCATGCCGTGTATCAGGTAAAGGAGCCCCTTCATCTTCTGCGCCTTTAAGCGTTCGGCGAGACCCAGTACTTCTTTTTCGCCGAGGTAGTGGATGAGTTCGAGAATATTTTTCGCCCCGACGCTTTTGATGAGTTGCGCAAGGTGCTCCGCAGTGTCGGCTTTCATGAGGCGCGCGAGAAAATCGACCTTGAGCCTCAAAGCCAGCGGGGCAAGTTCACCCATCGGCACCTTCTTGACGAGCGCGACCAGATTTTCTGTCGGCAGGTCGCGCGCGAGTACCAGCGCGCGTTCGGGGCCGGTCGCGGTCAAAAGCTCGAGCATGCGCGCAACGCCGATGCCCTGTATAATGCGGATGAGCCGCGGTGTTTCGAGGTGCGTCAGAAACAGCACAATGTTGTCGACCTCGACCGCGTTGAGGAGTGCAATGGTGTCTTCAGCTGAGAGCGCGTTCATGAGCATGACCAGTGCCTCTACATCGCTTTTCTTCACGATGCCCGAAACGGTGCGCACCGACGAGTGCCTGAGCACGCTGAGGATCTTTTTGTGTTCGATGTTACGCGAAAGGTAGGCGAGTTTGTCGCCCGGCATCGTCGAAAGCAAGACAATGACTTTGCCCGGCCCGAGTACGGTCAGGTACTCGAGGCCCTTCGCGAGTTCAGACGCCATGCGACATAAGATTTAGGCGAAACACGGCGAAAAATCTATTCCAGAACTTCCTTAATACTGTACAAGGGGGCATCCGGCGCAAACATGTGTAATGCGTTTGCGCTCTCTGGGCATCTTGTCCCTGTTTTTCGCAGGTAGTTCTGTCTTTGCCGTGAAGATCGACGGTGATCTCTGGGCAGGATATACCATCGGCATACCATCCGATGCCGTGACGCAGGCCTGCGACAAGTACCCAAGCATCGGCGACGATTGCCGTAACGGCGGATTTTCTTTCGGGGCGTCGGGCTCGGCGGCGCTGGGTAAATGGTTCGCCGCGGGCGTGGGCATCAACTATCTCTCTTTATACACAGGTACGCTGCGTTACTCCACGACGCAGTCGCTGAGTATGAAGACTGCCTATCTGCCGATACTTGCGCAGTTGCGTTTTCAGGCACGCTGGTTTTATACGCAGGTGGGGTTAGGGTATGCCGCGGCGCTCGATACGCCGAAGCTCACGCCCTATGGCAATCTCAACTTCAATAGTTCGAGCCCATGGGCGGCAATGGCAGAATTAGGCGTGAGCCTTAACATTGCCGAAACAGTGAGCTTTCTCATCGCGGGTAAGGGCTTTGCATTTTATAACGCCGAGACTGCGACGGTCTCGTATGCAGTTACGCCGATTCTGGGATTCAGAGCACTGTTACCTTAACGGCGGGGTTGGCGGGACACCGAAGACAGAGACCCAAAACTTTGCTTTGCAAAGTTTCGGATCACGAACCCTGCGGGTTCTTCGTCCCGCCACGGCT
>JAFLED010000343.1 GCA_017302045.1 Spirochaetota bacterium | reverse complement strand
GATCAAAATCAACTGGACGTCATGGTCGATCAGCTGAATACACGCCCCAGAAAGCGCCTGAATTACCGGACGCCAGCGGCGGTATTCAACGAGGCAATCGTTGCATTAGCGGCTTGAATCTAAGGGCAGCGGCGTATTTGCCCGCAATGCGGTTCAGACATGCTGAGTTACCAGAGGTTCCATCCGTCTGCGCTTATTCTGTTGTTAGGGGCGCCATTTTTACCAGTGAAGACAGGCCGGTGGATCTGTCTCGCCTGTGGCCATAAGTGGAAAGAGAACAATCAGAAGGGATAAGCCTTCACGCCGCAGAGCAGGTACCGAAGGGCCGCTCACCGTCTTCTTCGAAGATTGCATCGTTATCTTTGACGACAAAAACAATCAGGCTATCGCGCGTGGCATAGCGCGTTCCCCAAACCGAAGGTGTGTAAGGTAATGTCATAGCCCGGCCGTCGCCGAGTTTCAAATAAACTTGTTTTTTGCCGTTATGGCCGAAGCGCGCGGCGATAGCACCACGATCGCATTTGAATTCAGAAATTTTCGGGTCTTTTTTAGAACAGGCACCCGCTGCCAGCGAAACAAGAACAGTTGCGGCGGCTTGCATTAACTTCATGAGACAGGCAAAAACCCCCCGCCGCCGCGGGGAGTATTTTACGAAAAGGTTTTGGTTACCAGCGGTCGCCGCGGTTGTTACCGCCACGGCCGCCGCCGCGATTACCGCCACCGCCGTAACCACCGCGTCCGCCACCGCCACCGCCGCTGCGCTCTTCGCGTGGGCGAGATTCGTTCACTACGATCTGGCGGTCTTTGATCGCTTTGCCGTTAAGACCTGCGATCGCCTTGATGCCGTCTGATTTTTCGGCCATTTCGACAAAAGCAAAACCGCGTGAGCGGCCGCTTTCGCGATCCATAATGATTTTTGCCGAGCTTACCGCGCCAAATTCGCCAAATGCATTCATCAGGTCTTGTTCGGTAACGGTGTACGCTAAATTTCCTACAAAGATATTCATATTTTCCTCTCTAAATCACCGTGCGGTATTGTATAAATATACAAGGCAGCCCGGCATAATTCAAACCTGATCTAAAATGAGCGGAAACGTAGTCAAACTTTGCTTAAAAGACAACTCAGATCGTATTCATTCCCAATTCAGGGTTCATGCAGAAATACCCCGTGCACAACAGGGCGTCCAGCACATTCCGGTTTTCGGTGGCGGATGTACCCTATGGCGCAGATTTTTGCCGCGGTTGCAATCCCCTTTCCACGCTATCTCAGAAAGAAGCATGCACCTCACGTGGAAATTGCGGTTAACCGAAAAGCCCGCTTCAATTACGAAATCGTCGAAGACTTCGAGGCCGGTATTGCGCTCACCGGCACCGAGGTCAAATCGCTGCGCCAGAAAAAAGTTAATATCTCAGACGGTTATGTGGTTATCCGCAATAATGCCGTGCAGCTGGTGAACTGCCGCATTGAGCCTTATGAGCAGGGCAATATCATGAACCACGAGCCGCTGCGGCCGCGTAATCTTCTGCTCAAACACAAAGAGATCGATCGTCTGCGAGGTAAAATGCACGAGCGCGGTTATGCGCTACTGCCGCTGAAAATGTATTTCAAAGGCCGGTACGTGAAGGTGCTCGTCGGTCTCGGTAAGGGCAAGAAGACGCATGACAAGCGCCAGACCATACGTGAGAAAGATATCCGCCGTGAAACCGAACGCGAGATGAAAAAATATTCATGAAAGACGATGTCTCACGCCGTTATGGCATCGCCGACACCATGGCGTTGCGTCCCCTGCTGCGGCGCATTTTCAGATATTTTGCGGTCGCTCTGGTTGTTATTTTCGCCGGTATGCTCGCTCTCGGCTGGAAATCTTTCGGCTCGCGCGGTGATTCGGCAGCGCGTGCACGTATGGCCGAGTCTCCCGAGTGGGTGGACGGGCATTTTGAAAACCCGCAGCCGCTCAAAAACGACATGCTGGGCGCGCTCGCGGCATTGTTCAGCGCGAGCAAGTGGGTTGCTCCGGCCGCTCCGGTGCCGGTTGTGAATCCCACGCCCGAAGATTTTAAAATCCCGCCAGACTCGGGGTTGCGTGTTACCTGGCTGGGCCATTCGACTACGCTGGTCGAGATTGAATCGTTTCGCATCCTGACCGATCCCGTATTCAGCCAGCGGGTTTCGCCGTTTTCTTTTATGGGGCCGAAACGCTGGTATCCCCCGCTAATTCCGCTGCACCATTTGCCGCCGATCGATGTTGTGGTTATTTCACACGACCATTACGACCATCTCGATATGCATACGGTAATCGCCCTCGACGAAGCGCAGAAGCCGCTCTTTGTTGTGCCGATCGGCGTTGGTTCACATCTGCAATACTGGGGAATTCCACAGAGCCGCATTACTGAACTCGATTGGTGGCAAGAGAAAACTTTAGAACGAGAAGGCAAAAAGCTGCGCGTGGCGATGACTCCCGCACGCCATGCATCGGGCCGTTATCTCGTCGATAACAACAAGAAACTGTGGGCAGGGTATGCGCTCATCGGCAAGCAAAGGCGCGTATACTATTCGGGTGACACCGGGCTTTTTCCCGCGATGAAAGCAATCGGCACAAAATACGGTCCTTTCGATTTAACCATGATCGAAGTGGGGCAATACCACCGCACCTGGCCCGACTGGCATATCGGACCCGAGCAAGCGGTAAAGGCTCACCAGTGGGTGAGGGGGCGCGTCATGCTGCCGGTGCACTGGGGACTCTTCGTGCTGGCGATGCATGCCTGGACAGAACCTGTCGAGCGCGCCGCGAAAGAAGCTAACCGGCTTCAGGTGCAGATGGTGACTCCGCGCCCGGGTGAAATTTTCGAACCCTCGCGCTTTGTTTCACAGCGCTGGTGGCCGCAGAACGAATGGCAGAGCGCGGCCGAGCACCCGATTGTCTCGACGCAGGTAGAACCATGAAGGCTGTGATTTTCGGTGCAACAGGTATGGTCGGGCAGGCGGTGCTGCGCGAAGCCATTATGGATATGGGGGTCGACCAGGTACTTGCCGTCGGTCGTGCGCCGGTCGCGCTGGTAAATCCCAAATTCGAAAGCATTACGCATGCGGATTTCCTCGATTTTGCGCCGCTGGCAAAGAAACTCAAGGGTATCGACGTGTGTTTCTGGTGTCTTGGTATCGCCTCTGCGGGTTTGAGCGAGACCGACTACCAACGCATCACATGCGACTATACTGTCGCCGCGGCGAAAACTCTGCTCAAGGTAAATCCCAAAATCACTTTTGTTT
>JAFLED010000342.1 GCA_017302045.1 Spirochaetota bacterium | reverse complement strand
CGGGCAACGCAAGGGCGGCTTGGGCAGTTCGTCGCCCAATGTCAATCGCTGGCTCGGCGATATCCGCGACGTTTCAGGTGAAGGCGTTCAACAGGCTTTACTGAAAATTATTGAAGGCACTGTGGCCAGTGTTCCCCCTGTCGGCGGCCGCAAGCACCCTCATCAGGATTTCATCCAGATGGATACCCGCAATATTCTCTTTATTTGCGGCGGCGCCTTCGAAGGTCTCGAAAAGGTTGTGCAGAAGCGCGTTGATAAGTCGACGCTTGGCTTCGACTTTAAGGCGCCCAAGAAAAAAGAACAGACCAGCGAATATCTGCGCCTGGTCAACCCCGACGACCTGATGAAATACGGACTGATTCCCGAATTTATCGGCCGTCTGCCGATCATTCGTTCGCTCGACAACCTCGACGAAACCGCGATGGTGAAGATTCTCACCGAACCACGCAACGCTCTTATCAAGCAGTACAAAAAAATCTTCGATCTCGAAGGCATTAAACTGACTTTCGAAGAAGACGCCATCAAGGCGATCGCCGCAAAGGCACTCACACGCCAGACCGGCGCGCGGGGGCTGCGCGCCATTCTCGAAGACGCCATGATGGATCTCATGTTCGAAATCCCTACGATGATCGGTGTCGACGAAGTCATCATTACCCGGGCCATGATCGAATCCGGCGAAAAAGCGCGCATTATTACGCGCTCTGAAACCGATAAAGAACGTACAAAGAAAAACAAGGCGCCAGCAAACGAAGACACGTATCTGCTGCCGCCGGAGAAAATGGCCTAAAGCTGAATTAAACAAAGCGTCCATGACAGACAACTCCGCCATTCGCTACCCCCTGTTGCCCCTACGCGACATGGTGATTTATCCAGGTAGCGTCACATCCATCTTTGTCGGTCGCGAAAAGTCGATGGAAGCGACCCGCCGCGCCATGGACGCCGACCGCAAGATCATTCTCGCCACACAGCGCAATGCCGAGATAACGATACCGGGCCTCAGCGACCTCTACGAAACCGGCGTTGCGGCTGAAATTCTTCAGCTTTTGAAGATGCCCGATAACACTTATAAAATACTTATCGAGGGGCTGTCACGGGTACGCGTCGTCGAAATTGACGACAGCGACGAAAAATGCCAGGTTGGGGTTGCTGTGCCAGTCGCATCGGTACGGCCCACGGGCGAAAAAGAACTCCATCTCTATGAAAAATCGACAGAAAAGCTGATCGACGCATTCGAGCGCCTCAACGAACAGCAGACCTTCATGCCGAGCGATAATTGGCGCGAACTCAAGGCCAAAGACGACGCCGAGCGAATCATCCACGCGATTGCCGAAAGCCTGCGGATTCCCTTTGTTGAGCAGCAAGACATTTTAGGCACCGATAACCTCTGGGAGCGCGCCGAAAAGGTTAAAGCGGCGATGGAAAATCAGCTGGAGCTTTCTCGCCTCGAAGGCCAGATTCACGACAAGGTGCGCGCGCAGCTCGACAAAATGCAGCGCCAATACTACCTGCAAGAGCAGATCAAGGCGATTCGCGAAGAAATGGGCGAAACCGAGCCCGACGAATTCGAAACTCTGAGAAAGCGCGCGAAAGAAAAACAATGGCCCGATGAAATACGCGCCAAAGCCGATGCTGAAATCCGTAAACTCGAAAAGATGCCACCGATGTCCGCCGAATCGGGTGTCATACGCAATTACCTCGACTGGTTGCTCGACCTGCCGTTCTCTGAAACCACCGTCGATAATAACGATATCACGAAAGCAGAGAAGATTCTGGAGGACAGTCATTATGGTCTCGAAAAAATCAAAGACCGTATTCTCGAATTCATCGCCGTCAAACAGCTTGCCTCGGCCATGCGTGGCCCCATTCTTTGCCTCGTCGGCCCCCCGGGGGTGGGTAAAACCAGTCTCGCGAAATCTCTCGCCGACGCGCTCGATCGTAAGTTCGTGCGTATTGCTCTGGGTGGCGTGCGCGACGAAGCCGAGATCCGCGGCCACCGCCGCACTTATATCGGTTCGATGCCGGGTCGTATCATCGCGGCGCTCAAGAAAGTCAAAGTTAAGAATCCGGTGATTCTGCTCGATGAGATCGATAAAATCTCTTCGGATTTTCGCGGTAACCCGGCGGCGGCGCTTTTAGAGGTGCTCGATCCCGAACAGAACAAAGAATTTACCGACCATTATCTCGACATTCCCTTCGACCTCTCGCAGGCGCTTTTTGTTGCGACCGCAAACGTAACGCATTCGATTCCCGAGCCGCTTTTAGACCGTCTCGAAATTATTCAGCTTTCGGGTTATACCGAAATGGAAAAAATCCAGATCGCGAATAAATACCTGATTCCGCGGCAGATTGAACAGAACGGCATTGCTGGTGTCGAACTACAGTACACGAACAAATCACTAGCCTACATTCTGCGGCATTATACCAAAGAAGCCGGTGTGCGCCAGGCCGAACGCGAGCTGGCGCAGATTGCGCGTAAGATAGCGCGTGAAGTTGTCGAAAAGAAATCAGACACCTCGAAGGTTCTGGACAAACAATCGATCATCCAGTATCTCGGTCCGGCAAAATATCTCTACACGCGCAAAGAACTCGAAAACCCCGTCGGTAAAGTGTCGGGCCTCGCGTGGACATCCACCGGCGGCGACATACTCAACATCGAAGTCGCGCTGGCTCATGGCAAAGGCAAACTCTCGCTCACCGGCAATCTCGGCGATGTGATGAAAGAGTCGGCCAACACCGCGCTTGGCTTTGTGCGCACTCAGGCGCATGTTCTGGGTCTCAGCGTCGATTTCTTTGAGAAGAACGATATCTTTATTCACGTGCCTGAGGGGGCGATTCCCAAAGACGGCCCGTCGGCCGGCATAACGCTGGTGACGGCAATCATCTCCGCGCTGACCCAACGCGGTGTACTGAGCCATATCGCTATGACGGGCGAAGTCACGCTGCGCGGCAATGTGCTCGCGATCGGCGGCCTCAAAGAGAAGGTTCTCGCCGCTTTTCGCGGTGGCATTACACACGTTATCTGCCCCAAAGATAATGAGAAAGATTTTGCGGAAATTCCGCAAAGCATTCGCCAGCAGATGCAGTTTCATTTTGTCTCGCATGTACGCGAGGTGATAGTGCTGGCCCTCGTTCAGGGTTCGACGATCTTTCAGGACAAAGCAGGCCTTGCGTTCTACGCGACGCATCTCACCGGTTCGACGACGCAGCCGATGTAACACCATCGCCTGCGCGGAGAGGGATGCATCACGAACTCGCCCAGCCCGCCCCCG
>JAFLED010000341.1 GCA_017302045.1 Spirochaetota bacterium | reverse complement strand
TGGCGCTATTATGCTGTGGATACAGCAGGCTCTGGGACGCGGCCAAAGCTCGCTATCGATGAGATTACTGTTACAGGGAATTGATAAGATTAATTAATCGGGTTTTTAACTCGAAAATGACTGCTGGCGGTTGACTTCCCGGGGCATCTTCTCCGCGCAATCCCCAAATCCGCAATGCAGACACCCGCAGTTTCCGATAGGCTTTTCTTGACGGCGGCGGCGAGGCGGTGTAGAATTGGCCGCATGAACGATCTGGTGATACTGGGGATTGTGCTCGCAGGCATAATGGTCGGTCTCTTTATCTGGCAGCCTTTCAAGCATAAGAAGTCGGCGCTTGGACTGAAGATGTTTCAGCTGGAGAATACGCGGCTGATTCAGGAGTGGCGCAATGAAAGCCGCAGAAGCCATGAAGATAACATGGAGTACCTAAAGGGCATCACAGGCTCCCTATCCCGCGTCATTCGTAAAAAAGAGGAAGGCGAGAGCGGCGCGAAGTAAAATTTCTTTAAATTTGCGCGCGCGTTTTTGTCTGTGCGAGTTTATTCCAGTATGCCGTTAAAGCCAGCCGCGCTTGATCTGCAGTTGACAATTCATGAAACGATGTATTCCGCAAGACATTATCGCGCACTGCTGAGAGCTTTTGCAGAATGATACCCTTGCGCTTTGGCTCAATTTCTTGATTCGCCGCCACCTTCAACAGCCGCAGCGACAGCACGAGCAAACGCTCGGCGCCGGGGGTCATCCCTCTGCCTTAAAGCCGCCCTTGTAGTCGGCAGGTTTGCCAGGGGCGGCGGGTTTGGCTGTACCGGTTTCGATTTTTTTCCAGGCTTCGGCGAGTTCGGTGACGACTCTTTTTACGGGTTTCAGCTTATCGGTCTTTTTCTCGAGATTTGCCTCGAGCAGCTGTGTTTTGCAGTAGGCATAGAGATTAAACAGATTCTGCGCGATTTCGCCGCCGGCTTCGAGGTTGAGCGACACCATGAGTTCGGTGAAGATATCTTGTGCGCGCAAAATGGCGGCATTGGCCTTGTCGTATGTCTTGAACGATGCCATGTGGCCCTCGGCTTCTTTGATGAAGCGCAGCGCGCCCTCGTAGAGCATGACGATCAGTTGCTTTTGGTCGGCGGTACCGACCGAGTTGGCCTGGTATTCTTTAAGGTGCAGGTCGCGTGACATTCAAAAACACCTTTGCAGGCGCCTCATAGAGTGTCGGCACTTTTTGCCTATTCAGAGAGGGATTTTGGGTAAATCGGGGCCCGCGGGCGGCCCCGCCGACTTATTTCGAAGCTTCTGTCTTCGTTTTATCTTTCGTCTTGCTTTTCTCGCCGTCTTTGCCGTCGCAGGCGTTTACCGCTGCGGCCGCAAAAAGAGCAACAACCAGAAGGGCAGCCAATTTCTTCATAGAGCCTCCAGAGACAATACACGGCCCGCAGCGTCTGCTGCCGGCCTTCACACGAAAGGTAATCCGCTTGCGACCCTGCGCCCAGAAAAAGCGTTTTCGCGGCGTTCCGCAAAGCGATCATGCCAGATGCGCTTTTTGTTTGTGGTAGGATTTCTCCCTTTTCTGCTCCTGGCTTCTTGTAAAGGAGCCGGCACCGCAGCTCCCGGCGCGGCAGCGCCTGGTGCCCAAGCGCCTGCGGCTGCCGCAGGTGACGTTCAGGCGATTTTCCTGGGTTCACCCGAAGAGACACTGAAACCCACAATCTGGGACACGGGCGATACCACGGTTACGAACGAAGACCGCCTCGAGATCTATGAGCCGCATATACGCGGTATCGGCGGCGGTTATTTCGGCGTCGGTTCGATTCAGAATTTTACGCTCGCCGCGTGGGCGAGAAGCGAATACATCTGGCTGATGGATTTCACACGCGTCGTCGTCGCCGCGAACAAAATCCACACGGCTTTCTTGAAGCGCCTCAAAACGCCCGCCGAGCACCGCCTGATGTGGGACAAAAAAAAGTCGGCGGCCGCGGCCGATAAAATCTTCGATGAAGAATTCAAGGGCAGCGAAGAACTGCCGTTTATTAAAGAGAGTTACCGCAAGGCTTCGGGGTATCTCATCATCACGTTCGGCTTTCTCGACAAGCTGACGAAGAAACGCCCTTATAAGTTCTGGCTGAACGACCAGGAGCAATACGACTACCTGAAGGGTCTCGCCCTTGCCGGGCGCATCCGCGCGCTGCGCGGCGACCTGAACGGGCCGACGACAGTGACGGGCATCGCGACTGCGGCAAAACAGATGGGAGTTCCCCTGCGTATTCTTTATTATTCGAATGCCGAAGAATACTTCAAGGGCTACAAAGAGCCGTTTAAGAAATCGTTCTCGCAGATGCCGGTTGACGACAAGTCGTTCGTGGTGCGCACGATTTCATTTAATAAGGGTAAATTCCGCTGGGCAGAAGATTCTGACCTCAGTACCGACCGCGGTTTTCATTACAGCCTGCAGCCCGCGACCGAGTTTGTCGAAGCGCTGAAACTCGCGCAGGTCGACGTACGCGATTTCTACAAGACCGCGCTCATCGATCCGAAAGAATATGGCCTTTCGTGGCTGGGATCTCTCGCCGAGAAGAAGCGCGCCGCAGGCAAATAAATAAGCGCCGTGGTCGCTGAAAAAGAGACGCAAAACATCAGCGCCGCCACGGCGAAATCTCTGTTGAAATCCTACCGGCCGACGGCGAAGGTTTTGCCGAAGATTGCCGGGCTCATTAAAGCCAATAAAAAGTTTTTGCTGACGACGCATATCGGCGCCGACGCCGACGGGCTCGGCAGCCAGATCGGGCTCTACCAGCTTTTGAAGGCGCTCAAAAAAGACGTTAAGATTCTGAATAATGAACGCGTACCGGGTTATCTGAAAGATCTGATGCCCGCGAACCTGGTTAACTTTATCGGCGACGAAGGGCTATCCGAAGCGCAGGCTGAGAAGCTGATGCGCGATCGTTTTGTCTTCATTCTCGATTCTTCAGAGCCGCACCGCAGCGACAAGGTGGGCGAGATGTTTCTGCGTCTGAATCGCCCTTGGGCGACGATCGACCACCACGTGCTGCCCGGCAAAAAAGAGTTCTGTGTAGACCCGACTTACGCGGCGACGGCCGAGCTGGTATGGGATCTCTACAAGTTCATGAAGAAGCCGATTCCGAAAGCCGCGGCGACGCCGCTTTACACCGGGCTCGTTGCCGACTCGGGAAATTTCCGTTATCCGAAAACATCGCTGCGTACGCATCTTGCGGCGGGCGAACTCATCGGTTATGGTGTGCATTCTGACTTTATCTTCCGTGCGAT
>JAFLED010000340.1 GCA_017302045.1 Spirochaetota bacterium | reverse complement strand
GGTATAGCGCATCTTGTTCACGAACAAAAAATCGCCGATCATCAGCGTCGGTTCCATCGACGGCGAAGGAATGTTGTTGGCGTCGAGCTCGCTTGTTTTGATCGCGAAGACAAACGCCACCAGCCAGCCGAGCGACGCGATACCGGCCAAAAAACGGTTCTGCCGCATTTTTTCGGGCAACTTAAAATAGATCTCGTAAAACTTTTTCATGGCTTGTCTTCCTTGCGTGTGATATCGTGGCAGCCGCGGCAGGCGGCGAGTATTTTCGTAAGTCCCGTCTCGATGCGAGCCCAGTCGCCCGCGCTGAATTTGCCATGCGCCTGCACATAACTGCGCATCGCATTCGCTTCGGTCTGAATCTGCTTTCCGAATTTCAGCGCACCCTGATTCTCCCAGCGGCCAAGCGCCGAGCGGAAATTTTTGCCGTGCTCGGGATGGTCTTTGATCTGCCAGACCACGAGCCGTTCGAGCGAATCTTCGAGCATTTTTTTATCGCCGGTCGCGACGATACTCGTGAGGTTACGCGCGGCGATATCCATTTCGATCATTTCGCGGCGCACGGCTTTTTTTTCGGCAACGCCTAACCCCGCAGCAAAAAGCGCGCCGCTCAACAGGCAAAACGCCGCAATGCCGGCCTTGGGCGGTTTCAACGCGGTTAATCCCACAGCCGGAATTTCTTCATCGGGAATTTTGCGCACAGCGCCGCAACGCGTTCGCGCGCTTTAGCGAGCGCCGCCTCGTCGCCTTTCGCTTCGAGAATATCGGCGATAATATCGGCGGTTTCGGTGAACTCGGCCTTACCGAAGCCGCGCGTTGTCAGAGCGGGCGATCCTAACCTTATACCGCTTGCGATCGCGGGCTTATTCTTGTCGTAGGGCAGCATGTTCTTGTTCGTCGTGATGTTGGCGGCCTCGAGCATTGCCTGCGCGTCTTTGCCGGTGATGCCCTTCGTGTCGAATGTATTCACAATCATCAGGTGGTTGTCGGTACCGCCCGAAACGAGAGAGAACTGGCGTTCGACGAGGCGACCCGCGAGCGTCTTCGCATTATCGACAACATTCTGCTGGTAACTCTTAAAGTCGCCCTGTAGCGCCTCGCCGAACGCGACGGCCTTTGCGGCGATAACATGCATGAGCGGCCCGCCCTGCACCCCCGGGAAAACCCGCGAATTCAGCGTCTTGATCATCTCTTCGCTGTTCGTCAGAATAATGCCGCCGCGCGGCCCACGCAATGTCTTGTGCGTGGTCGAGGTCACAATATCGGCGTATTCGACCGGCGACGGATGCAGCCCGGCGGCGACAAGACCCGCGATATGCGCCATGTCGACCATGACTTTCGCGCCGACCTTATCGGCGATCTGGCGAAACCGCGGAAAGTCAATGATCCGCGGATAAGCCGAAGCACCGACAATAATGAGCTTGGGTTTATGCTCAAGCGCCAGTTTTTCTACGCGGTCATAGTCGATGAGGTGTGTTTTTTCATCCACACCATAGGCGATAGGCTTATAATAAAGTCCCGAGAAGTTCACGGCGCTGCCATGCGTTAAATGGCCGCCATGCGAGAGATCCATGCCGAGATAGGTGTCGCCGGGTTGCAGCGTTGCGTAGAAGGCCGCGAGGTTTGCCGAGGCCCCGCTGTGCGGCTGCACATTGGCAAAACGCGCATTGAATACCTTTTTGATCCTTTCGATCGCGATGTTTTCAACCATGTCGGATGGCCCGCAACCGCCATAATACCGTTTACCCGGATAGCCCTCTGCGTATTTGTTCGTCAGCGTCGAGGTATAGGCTTCGAGCACCTTTTGTGAGACAAAATTCTCGGAGGCAATGAGCTCGAGGTGAGAGTTCTGGCGGTCGTCTTCGGCCTTCAGCGCTGCAAAAACCTCGGCATCGGCGGCTTGAATCAGGGGATACGGCATTAGCTCAAGTTTCGCGGCGCGACAGGGGGCAAAGGAATTTACGCAGCGCAAATTCGGCGTATGTGCACGCCGCTATTCGATTGACGCGGTAGCGCCAAGTTACGTCTCCCATTTATGGCAGATATCGAAGTCAAGATTCCCGCGATGGGCGAATCTATCAGCGAAGGCACTATTTCGCGCTGGTTCAAAAAAGAGGGCGAAGCGATCAAAGCAGACGAAGCCCTGTTCGAAATCGAAACAGATAAAGTCACTCAAGAGATTTACGCCCCCGCGGGCGGCGTGGTCAAAAAGCTCGCCAAAGCGCAGGGCGCCAATGCTAAAGTCGGCGAAGTTGTCGCCGTGATCGATTCGAGCGGCACGCCTTCTGCGGCAGCCACCGCGCCAGCCGCGGCTGCGTCCCCTGCCACACCTACCCCCGCAGCAAAATCACCGATGGCTGACACTGTGCCACCCGCGGCGAAGAAGATCGCAGCCGAAAACAACATCGATACTTCTCAGATCCAGGGCTCTGGTAAGCATGGCCAGGTGACCAAAGGCGACGTCTTAGGCGCTATAGGTCGCCCCGCAACCAAGGGGGATGTCCCCGGTGCAGCAGCCCCTGCCCCAGCTTTGGCGCAACCCGCCGCTGCCCAAATCAAGCGAAACCCCGGCGAACGCGAAACGATACAGCCGATGTCGCGCCTGCGCCGTGCGATCGCCGACCGCCTGGTCTCGGCGCAGCAGACCGCTGCTATCCTGACGACCTTCAACGAAGTCGACATGAAACCCGCGATGGATCTGCGCACGAAGCATAACGACGAATTCCAGAAAAAATACGGCGTGAAGATCGGCTTCATGAGCCTCTTCACCAAAGCCGTTGTTGCGGCTCTGCAAGAGATTCCCGCGATTAATGCCGAAATCCGCGGCAACGACATCGTCTATAAAAACTACTACGACATCGGCGTAGCGGTCGGCGGGCCGAAAGGGCTCGTTGTACCGATCGTACGCAATGCCGACCAGATGAACTTTGCCGAAATTGAAATTGAGATCGCTCGCCTCGCGACGCGCGTCAAAGAGGGAAGTATTACTCTGCCCGAGATGGAAGGCGGCACCTTCACAATTTCAAATGGCGGCATTTACGGTTCGATGATGTCGACGCCGATTCTGAATCCGCCGCAGAGCGGTATCTTGGGCATGCACAATATTGTGAAACGCCCCGTCGTTGTCTCAGAAGCCGGCGCCGATAAGGTTGAAATCCGCCCGATGATGTACATTGCGCTGTCATACGATCACCGCATCGTCGACGGTAAAGAAGCCGTGACCTTTCTCGTGAAGGTGAAACAGGCGATTGAAGATCCGGTGCGTTTGTTGCTGTTCTGACGGGTAGTTTTC
>JAFLED010000034.1 GCA_017302045.1 Spirochaetota bacterium | reverse complement strand
TGTACGCTCGTCAATAACTCAGATTTTACTCTGGCAAGCACGTCGGTGAACCCAGCGGCGGCGTTCGTAGGTAAGGTCACGAGCGACGATTCCGCCAATACTTTGGATACCAGCGGTGTCGGCGCGTACGCACTCGGTCTCGACTGGGTAAATTTTAGCAATCGATTGCGCGCTTACGGCAACGACGGTGGCACCTTTCCGATTGCCGCGAACCAGGGGCGCTGTTTAACGGGCAGCTGCCGTATCTGGGATTGGTCGCTGCGCGCCACGGATACTCAATACCGCGATGTACTCGCCATACCAACGGGAAATGCGGTCGCTGCGCATAAATGGTCTGCCGCGACGCAAATCAACTGTACGCAACCCGGTGCTGTTTGGCTGGGCACCGGCACCTGTAATTATCCGCCGTTTCCGGGAAACGTAACCAGCTGCGCCGCATGGACGGGAGGCACGACCGCAACGGCCGCGTGTCTCAGTACTTTCTTACGCAATGCCTATGAAATCATCGGCGACGGTATCGGTAATGAAAACGGCCTCTGCGAATCGAATGAGGCCTGTATCTATACACCCAATGTCGCTTCATACCAGGGGCACGGTGGCCTCAAGTGCATTCGTGGGCCGGTCGAATACGGTTGTGCCTCCACCTTTGTCGATGGTACTTTACCAGTACGAGAACAATGGTTATTGAGTTGCGCGACGAAGGCGTCACGAAATACGAGTGTATCTTCCGTGAAGCTGAGGCCCCGCCATATCATACCGTCGAACGGCTCGTGGTCGTGCGAAACGAACTTTTTCGCCGCGGCTGGATCGGCGTTTACCCCGATGGTATTGGCTTCGGTAATGTCAGCGCTCGGTCGTTAGGGCACGCTGATTTTTACATTACCGGCACACAGACAGGGCACAAAGCCCGGCTGAACGAGCAAGATATCTGTCGCGTCACAGATTACGACATTGCCCGCAACCGCGTCGTTTGCGAAGGTAAAGTCGCGGCGTCTTCGGAGGCGATGACGCATGCTGCGGTCTATGCGCTCGACGATGCGATCTGTGCGGTTATTCATGTGCACTACCGTGCCCTGTGGCAGGCGGGTATGGGCAATCTCCCCACGACGGCGTCGGCTGTCGCGTATGGTACGCCTGCGATGGCTGCCGAAATGGCGCGTCTCTATAGAGCTTCTGATTTGCCGAAAACACGCGTGCTGATTATGGCAGGCCACGAAGAAGGAGTGATCGCTTTCGGCGAGAATACCGACGCAGCCCTGCAGGCTTTGCTCACAGCAGCCGCGCATCTGCATGTCTGATCTGCTTATAAAGCGATGCGCACTGTCGCGCCCAGTCCTAACCAGATCGATGCATTAAACGAACTCGTTTCTGAAAGATAATAACCGCCGAACTGCACCTGCGAGATGAGTTTCAGGGCGAACCATTCATAGTCGAAGCGCAGCGCCGTTGCAAGCGTAAAATAGGGAGAATAGAAGGATGTCGCAAATTTATAGTCGATTTTATCGTTTTCGTCGAAAATGGCAAGCGCGATAATGAGCGCCGTAAAAAAATCCACGCCCAGCGTTGTCTCGAAGGCAAAATTTTCGAACAGAGGAAAAAGCACACCGATATGAAAATCGGGCCGGTATTCAGAGACACTTTTCCAGGTGAGAGAACTTTGGCTGGTGCCGAGATAAACATACCGCGTTGGGTAGTAGTTGATGAGCGCCCCTGTCGAGAGAGCAGGTTCCCACGGCACCGTCGCCCACATGCGCTCGAAGCCGATTTCGAGCGATTCGCGCGGATAATTATCTTTGGCATAGAGCGTGTTCAGAAAAAGTACACTTGCTATTAAACCGTACTTCACGTTGATATTACCAGGCGGCCTGGTATAATTGCAGAGCGTCGTTTTCGGTAACCGGCCGGGGATTATTCACCAGCAACCGCTGTTGCAGCATCGCGTCGCGTGCGAGCATAGGCAGATCGTTCTGCGGTATTTTCATCGCGCTCAGTGTTTTGGGCAAAGACGTTGCGTCGATGAGTGCGTTCATTTTCCGCAAGAAGACATCCGCCGAAGACTTTTCGCTTTCAAACGGAAAAAGAGCCGGGCAGAGTTCTTCATAAAGTTTTTCTGCAGCCGGCAGATTGAAGGCTATCACATGCGGCAGCATCAGCGAGTTCGAAAGGCCATGCGAAATATGGTAATGGCCGCCTAAGGGGTAAGCCAGCGCGTGCACCGCGGCAACCGGCGCATTCGCGAAAGCCTGGCCCGCAAGCATGGCGCCATAAAGCATGTTCTCGCGTGCTGTGAGGTCGTTGCCTTGCGTTACGGCGCGTGTGATATTCGCCGAAAGCAGGCGCAAGGCCTGCATTGCCAGCAGGTCTGAATACGGGTTCTTTTTGATTTTACTCGTATAGGCTTCGATCGCATGTACCATCGCATCGATACCCGTTGCTGCCGTGACATGCGGGGGTAAGGCGAGTGTGAGCGCGGCATCGAGAAGAGCAATATCGGGCAAGAGCTGCGGGGAGACAATGCCAGTCTTCGTTGTTTCGCCCGTCGTGATAATGGCAATCGGCGTGACCTCAGAGCCCGTACCCGCGGTCGTTGGCACCTGAATCAGCGGCAGGCGCGGTGAGCGTACATTGCCGATGCCGTAAATTTCTGCGATTTTTTGTTTAGAGTTCGTAAGCACGGCGATGACCTTTGCGACGTCCATCGAGCTGCCGCCGCCGAAACCGATGACACCGTCGATATTAACGTCGCGTGCGCGGGCGACGGCTTCAAGCACCACTGCTTCTGGCGGGTCGGCGACCACATCGGTGTAAAGCGACACGCGGATATCCTCCGCGGCGAGCGATTCTGCGAGTTCTTCGGTGAGGCCCGAGGCGTGAATGCCCGCGTCGGTGACGACGAGCGCATGGTTGATACCTAGTTCGCGGGCCAACGTGCCCGCTCGCTGTATCGATCCCGGTTCAGAGATAATACGGCGTGTTGTCTGAAAATCGAGCGCAGCCACCGGTTTTGCGTTGCGGACTCTTTCGTCGCGTCAAGTCTCTATGCGGTTGACGCGCTATGCAGCCGCACCATTCGCATCGCTATGAAGTTTTCAGCTTGGGCGGTGCTGGTTTGCGCGCTCGCCGGCCTCGATGCAGCGGATATAACCGCCTACCATCAGGAGCACTTTGGGGATCTGAAGTATAATAAATGGGGTGTCGCACATATTGTTACATCCGAAGGCTGGGTTGCGATCGATAAAAATAAAAAACTACTCTACACTCCTTTCATTTTTGATAATGGGCCCGACTATGTAAAAGAGGGGCTTTTACGCTTCGTGGAAAATGGCAAAATGGGTTTTGTCAACGAAGGCGGTAAGAAGGTGATTCCCGCACAGTTTGATTTCGTCTTTCCCTTCGAAGGTGGCACGGCGCGTTTTTGTAATGGCTGCAAATCGGTTAGCGACGGCGAACATAAGATGATGGATGAAAAGACCGGCACCTGGGGCAAAATCAACAAATCGGGTAAAAAGCTGCCCTAAGGGCGCCTGTGTTAACAGATCGCGAATTTAACGCGGCCTACGATAAGTACAGCCGCTCAACCTACCTGCATATTTACCGCATTTTGCAAAACGAGGCGGTTGCCGAAGAAATATTGCAGGAAACTTTTCTTCGCTTTCTCGAAAAAGCCGATCCCGGGCGTCCGGGAGATTTTCGCACGTTTCTTATACACATCAGCCATAATCTCGCAGTCGATTACATAAAAAAACACGCGCGTCTGAAAAATGTTGAAGATTTTCCCGCCGAAGCGGATCGCCGCGACTTTGCCGGCGAAGCCGAGGCGCGGGTCTTGCGCGATGAAATTCAGCAAAAGCTTGTCGCGGCCGACGAGCGCTACCTGAATATTTTTTTGCTCCGCGTCGACTATGAAATGACTTACGACGAAATCGCAACGACATTGGGAATTCCCAAACGCACGACGATGCGCTACGTTGAAAATATCCGAAAGATTGTGCAGGGGGTATTGTGAATAAAAAAGTGGCACCCAAAGCGCAATCCCGGAGTATAAGAGAAGGATTCTAATGGAGAACCGCGATTCTAAGGCTGAGGCCGTAAACCGGCTACTCGACGGACAACCGGCATCCGGGCAGAATCCGCACGCAGATAAACTTGCGGCGGCTTTTGCGAAGAAAGAACCCTCGCGGTTGCCCGATTTTGAGAAAATTCGCCAGACGGTGCTGAGGCGCCGCGATCAGGCCGAGGCCGACCGGCGTCGTTTTCGCCGCGTCTGGGCGCCCGCTGCCGCGGCGGCTGTGGCTTTACTTGCAGTGGGCATCTTTTTTATCAACCGTAAACCGGCAGAGGTTGCTCCGCTGGCACAGGTTGTCGACCTGGTTCCGGGAAAACCCAAGACTCTTGTCATCGCGGATAGCCTGCGTATCCATATCCGGTCGGGGGCGAATTTCATACAAAAACTCGAAGGTACCGCGCTCTCTATCCGGGCCGATGCGGTATCGGCTCTCTTCGACTTTGAACCCAACGCGAAATTACGCAGTGTGAAGATCGAGACACCGCGTGCCACATTTTCGGTCATCGGTACCCGGTTTATTGTCGAAGCCGACAAAGATAAATCTTTTCTCGCGGTAGAATCGGGTGCTGTTCAGGTATGGGTTGAAGGCAAAGACGGTGTTATTCGCGGCGGAGAGTTCTGGACAAGAAATAAAAACGGTGAGCGCTCCGGTAAAAGCGGCGCGCCCGGGGCAAAGCTGTTCGAAGCTTTTGCCCGGGATCGTGAGATTCTGGCCTTTGTGAGTGCTGTGCAGGGTGAGGCAGAAAAGCCGCCGGCTGAGCCCGAACGAAGAGTTACGGTAACGCTGAAGTCTGGCAGCGTTGTGAGCGGCGTGTTGATCTCTCAAACCGCAGAAGGGGTTGTCATGCGTACGGCTAACCAGGTCTTGCGTTTCAGCAAAGATGAGATCGCCGGCATGCGTTTTACCAAATAAAGGATTATTGACGAGGTTCGCTCTACCGTTTGAACGTCCGTCCGGGCGACTGTGCGGTATTTAATCGGTGCAATCTTACTTTTTGTCAGCCCGGTTTTTGCGCTCGAAACCGGCGGACGTTACGATTTTTTCTGCGACCACGGGCAAGATATCTTTAATGCCGAACTGGCCGGCGAAGACGCAAAATACTATTATGTAAAGCTTTCGGTATCGGTCAGTAAACTCGCGATTGAAAAGAAAACGGTATTGCGCACCATTCTCAAGGCGCCGCCGCCCACTGCGGCCGCGTCGAAAACCGGGCGGCGCATCGCGTTTGGGGTGCTGGGTGGTCTGGGCCTCGCCTCAGGGCGTCTCGCGGATTTTGCCGCATTATCCCCTGCGGCTACCGTATTTGCAACATACCGGCAAAACGAACGCTGGAGTATAGTCGGGCGCGCCGATTTTTTGCGTTTCGCCAGCGGCAATGCCGCGCTGCGGTTCCTGTCTTTTTCAGCGGGCCTGCGTTTCGACCCGGCATGGCAATTCCCGGGTTTCCGCATTTTCTCGGCTTTGAGTCTGGGCTCGGCGCTCGTATCTGCCAGCAGCGAAGATTTCAGCGAACAGAATTTCGCGCCGGTCGTCATATTCTGTGTGGGCGCCGAACGTAACCTGACAGAAAAATTGAGCGCTGTGGCCACCGTCGATGCCTCTTATATCTATGATAAGCAGACTTTCGTACTTGTACCCGCGCTGCGCCTCGGGGTGAGTTACCGCTTATGAACCGACTGCGCGTTAGCGTTTCGGTCTGCGCGGTTTTTACACTGGGAGCCTGCGACTCGCTTGCCGTAACGCGTTTTCTCGATACGGCGGCGAGTGTGCGCATCACGCTTTCGGTATCTGGTCTTGCGGGTGCCGGGCTAACCGTCGACGCGGGGGCGGAAACGCTCACGGTTACTGGCAATGGCGCACATACTTTTGCGAGTCGTTTCCGCAGGGGGCGATCTTACCTGCTGCGCGTCGCAAGCTACCCACAGAACCCGAATCAGTATTGCGCGATTACGAATAGCGAGGGAGTCGCGGGCAATGCGGATTTCACTCTGCCAGTAACCTGTTCGCCGGGGTCTGCGGCCGGGCCGATGGGCTCGGGCACAATCATTCGGCCGCTAACGTTAAGCGGTAACGCCGACGTCAAACTCGGAGAGATTTTTGCCGGGGCGGCAGGTGCGAGCGCTGCGACCGATGGTATAGGCTCTATGGCGCGTTTTACCGCGCCGACGCAGATGGTCACCGACGGGGTCTACATCTATTTGCAGGAATCCAATGCCTTCGGTACGCTGCGCCGTATTACTATTGCGACACGCGAGGTCGTCACACTCGGCGACAGCGGCGGCAGCGATGGAATAACGACCGACGGCTTTAACCTGTATATGACGAGTTATAACAGCTGTACAATCCGCAAGACGAGCATCGCGAATTTCGGCGTTACCGTGCTCGCCGGCGCGAACAATGCCTGTACCTTTAACGATGCGGTGACGGGCAGCGCTGCGCGATTTCAGAATCCGCTCGCGATTACCTTCGATGGCACATGGCTTTATGTCGCCGATTACACAAATAACCGCATCCGCCGCGTCGACCCGACAACCGGAGCAACGACGACCCTGGCTGGGACGGGTGTCGCAACGAGTGTCAATGGCCCCGCTGCTTCGGCGACATTCCGTTTTCCGCATGGACTGTTTTATTATTCGGGTAAACTCTATGTTGCGGAGAGCGACCCTGCCTCGCAAGCGATTCGGACGATTGATCTCACTGCGGCACCGTACAATGTCAGCACTTTCTCGGGTACAGGCGCCTGGGGTTGTGTCGATGGTGCGGCAGGCGTTGCCCAATTCAAGAAGTTGCGTAACCTTATTAGCGACGGCGCCTACCTCTACGCGACCGATAAAGAGTGTTATGGCATTCGCCGCATCGATCTTGCAACGGGCGCTGTCAGCACGCTCTCGGGGTGGGAGACACGCACGACCACGGTGATCGGCACGGGTGGAGGTCTCGCGGGTACCGCAGGTTTTCGCGAGCCGATGGGGATAACGGCCGACGGCACCTATCTCTATGTCACCGACGCCTCCGATTTTATTCTGCGGCGTATCGAATAACCCGCCTACTGTCTTTCGCCCCTTCGTGAGGCAGATTAAAAACCAAATGGCACCAAAACACCGGTTAAATCGTAAATACGCCAGATATGAAATTATTGTTGTTTCTGGCGCCATTGTGCTTAGTCTTATTTTGCAAAAGTAATGTCGATATTCAGGTGGCCCAGCGTGGGGGGGGGGCGAATCCCAGCGGATTTACCCCCGCACCGGCGCAGACACCGCCGGCTCCCGTAAACCTCGTGACCGATCCCGGGTTTGAGGCCGGGGTTTCGGGTTTCGAGCCAGGCGCAGAATCGGCCAGCGTCGCGCGTATCGCACCCGCGCTTGCCGGCAATCACAGCTTGCGCGTTGCTATTACAAATTACGGCGATAGCATCTGGTGGGCGCGCGAAGTCTATGGTAAGGCGACAGCCTATACAGTCTCGGGTCGTCTGCGATCTGATGTTGCCTCTGCCTCAAACATCAATTTCTGTGCCTTCATTGTCTATGCCGATGGCAGCAACACTTCGCGCTGCGCAGCTTTAACCGGTGCCGCCGGAGACAAGGGTCTTGTAACAGCTTCGCTGGTACCCGAAGACAAGGTTATCACCAACGTGCGTATCCGCATCGAACAAGAGGGTAGTCAGGGTGTGACGCTTACGCTCGACGATGTCTCGGCTGTACTTACCGGTTTTATGCCCGAAACACAGCCAGGAGGCGGAAATCCGGGCGGAGGTAACGGTGGCGGACCTGCGCCCGGGGGAGATCCCAATGATGTCACGCCGCCTGCGGGCACCCCATACCCCGGGTATACCTATACCCCGCCTGTTGCCCGCCCGTATATTCAGATGAATAATTTTAATACGAGTGGCAATACCTCGGCGGCGTTTCTGCGCCTGCGTGACCAGGTCGACGGTGCCACTGCAGTGACGGCCGCATTACCGGTCGGTGCGACCTATGAGCAGCTTGTCACGGCGCTAAATTCGCAGCATTACGGTTACTCGTGCGCCGATTCGGTTGTAATGTACCGTCTTACGAATAACATAGCTTACCTGCAGCAGGCGATCCGTATGGTAGATCTCTTTGTCTCGTCAGAGATGTCGCTTATAAACTCAGGCCAGCGGCCGCATATCTCGGGAGATTCATACCTCGAAGTCGGTTATTATATGGAGCAGCTGGCGTTGACTTACGATTATGGTTTTGCCCTGCTTTCACCATCACAGCGCGCACAATGGGAAAGTTATGCGAACCAGACGATGCAGAATCTCTGGTATCCAGGAGCGGCGACGTGGGGCGGTGTCGCTTATCCGTGGAGTGGTTGGTCGATCAACGACCCCGGCAATAACTATTTTTACAGCTTTTTGAAGGCGACTCAGCTTTGGGCTTGGGCGTCGCAGAACAATACCTGGATTACTTTTCTACAACAACGAAAATATCCGCTGCTGGTACCCTTCTTCAGTGTTTTAAGCGGTGGTGGCACGCGTGAAGGTACAGGTTACGGTACGGCCATCGGCAGTATGTTCGAAAACTACCGCTACTGGCGCGCTTCGACCGGAGAAGATCTTTCGGCGATTTCTTCGCACTCGCGCGATACCATTGATTACTGGATTCACGCGACGGTACCGACGCTCGATTATTACGCGGCGATTGGTGACCAGGCGCGCTCCGCAAACCCCCGCATGTTCGATTTCCAGCGACGCCTGATGCTCGAGGCTGTGGCTCTCAACCCGGCGACGGCGCAGGCGGCGCGCGGTGTCTGGTGGCTGAATCGCGCACGCCTCTCAGACGGCGGTTCAGGTTCGGTCGTGGGGCGCATGCGTTATAACTATAATTTTCGGTTCGATTTGCTTGTACCCACAACCGCCGAGGTGCAGCCGACGGCACTGGTCTATGATGCGTCGGGTGCGGGGGCGCTCTTTGCGCGCAGCGACTGGGGTATGTCTGCAAGCTGGATCGCCGCCGTTGTCGGCGACTTCGACCAGTCTCATGCGCACGAAGAACAAGGCACGTTCTCATTTTACAAAGGCGGATGGCTCACGGTGACGTCGAATATCCACTCGCGCAGCGGTATCAACCAGGATGTCCCCGTACATAATGTGGTGCGCTTCGCGGCAAGCGGCGCCGTGATTCCACAAAACTATTCGACGTCGACGAAGACCGTGAATGATGCGGGCAATGTTCTGACTGTGCAGGAAAATTTAACACCCGCTTATTCGCGCCGCGCAAGCGAGGTACAGGCCTGGTCGCGCCAGCTCGTCTATAACCGCGGCGCGCATACGCTTGCCGTACATGATGTCTGTACAGTCGCTCCTGGCGTTACTGCGACCTGGCAACTGCATACCCCAGTGGCACCCGTGGTGCAACCCGATGGTTCTTACCTTGCGGGCAATCTGCGGATTACCCCGGTGTTGCCCGCGGCGCCAGTGGTGACAGTCGTCAGCATGAATGCGCTCGATAATCAGTTTAACAGCGGTTACCGGCTCGAGATTGCGGCAGGTGCGGGCTGTGAGTTCAGGGTGAATCTCGCGGCGACGAACTGAAAAAAATATGGCATCATGGTGTGGGTTTCTTCGTAAAAAGTAGTGACATTATTGTCACTACATGAGAAGGCCTGAATATACGCGGTATATCCGCCGGTTGATTAACTATGCCTTTCTGGCACTTGCCCCACAGGCGACTTGGGGTTTTGGTGATGCGACGCACAAGAATTTGCCCGAAGATGGAATCCTTTATATGGAGTTTTCAGGCTCGAACCAGCAGCGTTGGGCGGCCGATTATATCAAGGCCAAGGCCGGAGGGCGCTACGCGGGTACCTGTGTGAATATCAACTATCACCCCGGCAACATGGGTAACGACAATACGCAATGCGGGGCGCACGGTATTTTACGCGTGGGTGGCGTGAAACCCGACTATTTTCGCGATTCTTTCTGGAATATTCTTTCGGGTTTCGGCTGGGGACCACCGCAGGTTTCACTGCTTTCGGGGCAGAACTTTTCGGCATGGTACCACTTTCTCAACCTGATGGAGCGTAACGTCGACGGCAAGCGCATCGTCAGCAACAACTACAACTGGTTCGACGGTTATGGCGCGAACACTCTGTATTCGAATCTCGAATTGGGTTTCGACTGGCTGATCACCACGGGTATGAATAATGCGCAGATGAGTGTCGACCTGAACGCATGTACCGATTCTGCCTGCGCCGAAAGAAGTTCTGTCGCGACGGGTATCGACACGAACCCCGCCACCGATTACCGGCAGAACGGTTCGACGACTCCGGTTTCGGGTGGCTCTGGTTCGCAGCGCCTCGAGAGTCAGGATGGCACCAACTACAACTGTTTCAGCGACACGGCGATCATCGGTGCCTGCCCCGACCGCGGCGCCGAGTTCGACGGTTTTTACCAGGTGCCGAATGTCAACCCCGGCGGCGCGGGTTATGACCCCATCAGTTTTTTTACCGGTAACGAAGACTGGGCGATTTATGAGCCGGCATACAATGCCGCGACATTCTATTATAACGAACTCTGGTTAGAGGGTTTTTCTTCTCGTAATACCTCGTTGCAGAATGGCCCGATACAGGGGCGCTATTACACCTCTGCGGGGGCGGAGTTACTCTACTTTGCGGTGGTGAACCATTACGGTGCCGATATGGCACAGATGACGCACGTTTGGCCAACCCAGAGTTACAATCATCTCGACTATGAATCATTTACGAACGACGAATACGGCAATCGTCTGATTGGTCTTGGCAATCTCAATAATTGGGAGCAATACGAAGACGCCCATGCCTATATGTCTCGCAGGCAAAATCGTTATGGCGGCGCTGTCGGCAATATACATAAACTGGTGATAGAGCAGGCATTTTATACCTATCATATTCGCAACCGTTCAGGGTATGATAAAATGACGACTTCAAACCACGGTATCTGGAGAAATGCCGGGAGCTGGGCAATTAATAACTCGTTGGCCACGATTGCGCTGACAAACGAGAAGGCGGTTCTCGACCTGCGCAAGTGCCGCAACTCAGCCACGTGTAATGAGTACTGAATAGAGCGGCCTAAAAAAAGTGGCATCAGTCTGAAGTCCGGCGCGTACAGAGTGCATGCGCATGCACCGCCATGCCCTTTACCTGATTCTGCTGTTTGCGGTGGGGCCGTTGGCTGCTGCAAAAAGGATACTCATACTCGACTTTCGCAGTATCGATCACGATCCAAAATTCCAGTACCTCGAGGTTTCTCTTACCGAAAGTGTCCGCAAATTTCTGCATGAAAAATATGAGCTGGTCGAGCCCGATCCGGTCGAAACGCAGCGGCAGATTTCGGATGCATCCTTCGTTTTTACTGAAGATTTACATAACAAGAACGTCGCCCTCCAGATTGGCCTGATTACAGGGCAAGATGTCGTGCTCAGCGGCGGTTTTCGGCAAAAAATGTCGGAGCATGGTTCGACAGTAATTATGCTCGAGGTATTCATCATCGACGTTGAGAACCGTTCGCTTGTGAAACGCATCATCGGCGAGGTCAAGGTCGATGCCAGCCTCTTTGATTCGATCGATAAATTTTCCGGGCGTATCGTGCAAGAAGCGAAAGCGGTTCTGCCCAACAAGGGAGAATATGATTTCGACCAATACACTCCGGTGCGAATGACCCAATTTACGGTTTTAGGCGGCTATAACCTGAACGCCTCACTCTCTGCCTTGAGACCCAACGCATCGCTGAATACAGGCGCGCGCATCTTGCCCGCTGACCTCGGCGGCCTTACCGCATCTGTCGAGGTGCGGCGTGACCGGTTTTTGAAGGTAAACCGCCTTATCGGTTATGCGCGTGTGGATGCCCAGTTTGTGAATACCTCTTTTTCCGTTCCGAATGAATCGACCCAAAGTCTGGCGCGGGGCTACGGGGGTACTTTGGAGCTGGGTGGCGGCTACCAGTTTCTGCGCTACCGTAGATTTTTTGCCATCGCGCTTTTGGGTGGTGGTTATAACTATACGGCGTTCCGCATCGATTTTTCCGGACTACAGAATCCACCCTTGGTTGGTGCCACCCGGGATAATCTTTCTGAAATTTCCGGCGCGGTGTATGGACCTGTCGCATCGACGGGACTCAGGCTGGGTTTACAGATCAACCGCAACCTGAGCTGGGAGATCGGCACCAGCTATCAGGCAACCTTTCTCTCGGGCGCCGTATCGGGAAATCTAATGACAACAATGGGTTTGGGGATCCGCTTATGAAAAAAATTACAACTCTGACTTTACTCGGGTTTTTGACGCTCTTGAGCTGCGCAAAACCTTTCGATGTCGAGGGTGAGTTTGGCGTCGTCGTAGAAAAGCCAGGCATTGCCGCCTCGCCGACATCGCTCACCACATCGGAATCGGGCGACGTGGGAATTTTCAGAGTGAAATTACGTACCCAGCCGACAGCGGACGTGACTCTGACCTTACAAAGCAGTAACGTCGCAGAAGGCAGATTACGCGCGCTCGGTGGTGTCTGCGATGCCGCAAACGGTATTCCCGTAACCACCACATGCACAGTGACTTTTACACCGGCGAATTGGAACCAGCCGCAAGAAGTTGCGGTTGTAGGGCAAGACGATCTTGTGACCGATGGCAACGCGTTCTATACCGTGTTTTTTCCCGTTGCCCTCAGCAGTAGCGACGCGAAATACAATGCCCTGACTCCCGCCGCAATTCTCATCACGAATACAGACAACGACCTGCCGGCAATCAGTGTTAGTCCGACTACCGGCACGACTTCAGAAGCGGCGGGCAACTTCACTTTCAGCGTCGTGCTGCAGGCTCAACCTTCGGCAAACGTGACGCTCTCGCTTTCCAGTTCAAACGAAGCCGAAGGCAGAATACGCCGCAGCGGGGGTATCTGCAATACGGGAGGCACCATAGGCACCGGAACATGTAACCTTACATTCACCGCGGCAAACTGGAATATTGCGCAGAGCGTTACTGTGACGGGCGTCGACGATTTGGTCGCCGACGGCAATAAAGCTTACACAATTATCCTTTCGCCCGCCGTGAGTGTTGATGCGAGTTACAATAATTTTGATCCGGCAGATATTGCGATGACGAGCACGGATAACGGAGTGCCTGGTTTTACGTTCAGCGCCACTTCGGGGCTTGTGACGAATGAGTCTGGCGCTACCGCCACCTTCACGGTGCGGCTCAATACCGCGCCCACGGCCAATGTTACCTTTGGGCTGTCTTCGAATAATACCGGCGAGGGTACAGTATCGCCCTCAAGCCTCACATTTACGACCGTGAATTGGAACAGCAACCGCACAGTAACAGTGACGGGGGTGGCGGATAACCGCATCGACGGGAATGTCGGATACACAATCGTTACGGCCGCCGCAACGAGCAGCGACGCGGCGTATGACGGGCTTAATCCACCGGATGTTTCGGTAACGAACAATAATACCGATGCGGGTAAATATCTCTTCATTTCGAACAGTACAACAAGGGGTAATTTTGGCGGTCCGTTTGGCGCTGATGCTCTCTGTAACGCTGACCTGGCGAAACCCCGGCCTGGAACCTATCGCGCCGTCATTGGTCATGCAACAGTCCCGGTGCTCTCTGATCCAGGGCCACCGCCATTATATGATCCCGTGCCGGCACGCGAGATTGGCACGGATTGGGTTTTGTATGCCAACACCCGGTATTATCGGGGTGCTGATGACAGGCTGGTCGGACCGACGAGCGGGTTCGGAGCGCTTGGAACTATGACAAACTCCATGCACAATTCTGCGATAACATACTGGACAGGTCTTGATGGCAGTAGCTCCATCGATCCCGGGTTTGGGTGTTCGTCCGGGATAGATGATATGGCAAAATTAGGGCCAACATGGGTTTCTGCCGGATCATCTAGGAGGGGCACGATCGGCGATGGTGCTGCGACATCCGTTAATGCTGCCCTTACCTTCAGTACGCAAACCTGCAATCAGTCTCTACCCCTGCTTTGCGCCGAACAGTAATCTGTCACCCCGGTGTGAATTAGCTGCGCCGCGTGAGCAGGTCATCGAGAGAGAACAGGCCGCCGCCGCCGACGACGAGGATTAATCCCAGTGCGATGGCCAGGAGATGGTACTCGAATCCTTCGCCCTGTTGCTGGCCAAACCAGTTCATGAAAAAACCGTGCTGCCTCTGGAAAATCGCGGCGCCGATCATGGTCACCGTGATGCCCAGCGCGGCAAAGCGCGTGCCGAGGCCCAGTATCAGTGCCAGGGCACCGAACGATTCTGCCAGCACGATCAGGGTACCGATCGCGGTGGGAATTCCCAGCGATGAAAAGAAACTCACCGTCTGCGAGAAACCATAACCACCGAACCAGCCGAGAAGCTTTTGCGCGCCATGCGGTAGCATGACGAACCCGAGACCGACGCGAGCCACGGTTAAGAGGGCGCTCGGTTCTGTACTTAAAATTTTTTCTAACATAATTCTCCTTATCCTGAATGGATAAAAGAAATTATGCAGCGACGCCGCGGCCGCACATGGACGATTTTGTTTTTTTACAGCACTTTTCGAACACCGCGGCGCAGCGTTTCGGGACTCGATCCGCAATTTTTTCGCACGAAGCGGCTGAAGTACGATGGGTCGGCAAAACCCACTGCGCGCGCAATCTCCTGCACCGAGAGAGTTGAGTGCACTAGCAGCCTTCGTATTTCGAGAAGCAGGCGTTCACGTATGACCTTGCCCGCAGACCCGCCGAGATAATTTTGACAGATACGGTTGAGACGGTGTACCGGCAGACCGAGTGCACCGGCATAAAAAAATGCGGAGTGCTCGCGGCTGATATTTTCATCGAGCAGGCGCAGAAATTCAGCAGCCGGTCTGGGTGTCGGCAGGATTTCTGGCCGCGGCAGACGGTCGATTTCAAAGAGCAAGACCCGCGCCAGTGCGAACCAAAAGCGGGCGTCGGTACCGTTGCGGTATTCTGAAACCAACCGGTGAAAATCATCCCGGATGCGCCCGGCGTTTTCGCCGGGGGAGAGTTTTGCTACTGGAGCACCGTGGGCAAAAAGCGGAAAGTCGGACGCAAGGTCGGCTGAGTCCGAAATCACGGAGCAAAATTCCCGGGAAATTTTTAACGCGTAACCGGTGAATGCACCGTGTAAATGCCACGAATGTACCTGCCCGGGGCGGAGCAAAAATATGCTCCCGGGCTCGATGGCAAAATTTTCAAAGTCGATTTCATGACTGCCCGAGCCAGAGACAAAATAAAACACAGCGTAGTAGTCGTGGCGGTGCGGGCTGGTGTACGAGGCAAAACTCGGCGGCAGCTCTTCGAGCTGACCCGCATAAAAGAATGCGCTTTCGCGGGTAATACTGAGGTCGGGCAAATTGATTTTGGGAATCGCGTTCACTTTTGCTTTCTGCGTACTTCTGCGCACACCCTTTGCTTCGCTGCCAATGCGGTGTGTCAAGAACAACTAATCGGTTGACCTGTTCTGCGCACGGCCGCGTTAGCACCCACATGCAAGCGCGCCGGAATATTCTTAACCTGATGAGCAAGGTGCGTTCGCGCGCCTTTCTTTTTCTCGAGAAAGAGCTGGCCGCTGCTGGGGTCGCAGATCTTTCACCGGCCCATGGCGATGTACTTTTTGCCGCGGCGCGCAACCCGGGCAGCGACATGCGCCAGCTCGCAGCGCTTACGGGGCGCGATAAGTCGACGCTAACGCCGCTCGTCGAGAGGTTGGTGCGCGACGGTTATCTGCTGCGCCAAAGTTCTGCTGCCGACCGCCGTCGCGCCGAAATTTCGCTGACACCTAAGTCAGAGAAATTGCGCCCGCGGCTCATAAAAATCGGCATGAAGCTCGAGCGCCGCATGCTCGACGGCGTGGCAGAGGGTGACCGCAAGACGGTGATCGAGGCGCTGCAGCGGATGCACACCAACCTGGGAGGCTAACGCTTTGCTTGACGGCGTGAATAATGGTTTTGAATCAAACTAAATAGTTTGCATCAAAACTATAGGAGGCTTATGAAAATCGTCCTGCTACCTGAGTTAGGCAAAACGTATACTTACGAGCGCGCCTTTTCGCGCGCAGACATTCTCGAATTTGCCCGCATTACGGGCGATAACGGCGACCACCATACCAACCCCAATCGCCGCGTTATCGCGCAGGGCCTTTTGGTCGCCAGTCTGGTGACGAAGCTTGGTGGCGACATGAATTATGTGGCGCGTTCGATGGATTTTGAAATGCTGCAGCCCGTATATGAAGGCGAACGTATTACGGGCGTAGTCAGGATTACGGCGCTGGTCAAAAAGCCAAAACGGCTGAAGCTGGTGATGGATTGTACCTGTGTGAACGAGGCAGGCGAAGCCGTGATTCAGGGAAAATCCCGGGGATTAATTTGGCTTGAATCGCCGGCTGAATCGTATATTGGCAAATAGCCATGAAAAAGATCCTGTGTATCTCGGGTAGTGTGCGTGACGAGTCGACGTGTGTAATTATTCTCAGAACTATTGCGGCGCGGCACAGTCATCAGGCAAATTTTCAATTTTACGACAAGCTCTCTGAACTACCGCATTTTGACCCGGACGCTGAGGACAAAGGTTTGCCTGAAATTATAAAAGATTTTCGGACCGAGGTCGCGGCCGCCGACGCTGTTATTATCTGTTCGCCAGAGTATGTCTTTAGTGTGCCTGCGATTCTCAAAAATGCCATTGAATGGTGCGTCGCCTCGACGGTTTTTTCGGACAAGCCGACGGCAATGATCGTTGCTTCGGGCGGCGGACAGAAAACTTTCGAGTCGCTGGGTTTGATCTTAAAAACGATTCAGACGAAAATCACAGAGGAAACTTCATTGCTGTTCAGCGGTGCGCGCGCGAGAATGCGCGGCCGCCTCGAAATTACCGATACTAACGACCTGGCGAAACTCGACGCTTTGTTCGTTTCGCTGTTGAGCCTGATATAGATGGAATTTAATTTGTAAAAAAGTTGTTAAAATTTTTTCGACTAATTGATTCTGATAAATGCGTATCGTTCTCACTTAAAATCCAAATTTTTTCGCCGACGGATAAAATCCCCGCAATACTAAAATCGCTATGGAAATGTTAACAACGTACTGGTGGGTGATTCCCATCATTGTCTCTTTGGTCGCGTACAAGCTGATCCTCAAATTCTTCGGCATCGTCGTTGTGCCGAACGATGCGGTCGGCATTGTCAATAAACGATTCTCATTATTCGGAGCGCACCGCACATTGCCCGATGGGGCAATCATCGCGCTAAAAGGCGAGGCGGGCCTGCAGGCCGATACACTCGCTCCGGGGCTGCATTACTGGCTATGGCCGTGGCAGTACGATATCAGTCTCGAAGATTTCGTAACGATTCCCGAAGGCAAGATCGGCGTTGTCGAGGCCAAAGACGGCGTACCGCTCGGTTCGGGCCGCGTGCTGGCGAAATATGTCGATTCCGATTCATTCCAGGATGCGCGTAAATTTATCGAACAGGGCGGCGAACGCGGACCGCAGATGACGATAATTCCCCCGGGTACATACCGTATCAATACGGCCCTCTTTACCGTTAGCGAAGAGCCCGTGCTTGAAATACCGGACAACCGCGTCGGCATCGTGACCGTGAAAGAAGGTCGTCCGCTCGAAAAAGGTGAGATAGCGGGAAAGGAAATCCCCGGTCATAATCTTTACCAGAACGCACAGGAATTTCTGAATAACGGCGGCTTTAAGGGCTTACAAGAACAGGTCATACTGGCCGGTCGTTATTTTATCAACCCGCGTTTTGCGACGGTGGAGATCCGCGAGATGACCACAGTACCGATCGCCAATGTGGGCGTGGTGATTTCTTATGTCGGTAAAACCGGCGTCGATGTCACCGGCGACAGCTTTCGCCACGGCAATCTCGTAAAGCAGGGCGAGAAGGGTGTCTGGGTCGACCCGCTCGACCCAGGCAAATACCCGATCAACCCTTACACGCACAAGGTCGAAATTGTGCCGACGGCGAACGTGGTCTTGAACTGGGCAACCGGCAAGTCGGAGGCCCACAAGCTCGACGAGAAACTTTCGACGATCAAGGTGCGCTCGTCAGACGGCTTCACATTCAACCTCGATGTCAGCCAGATTATCCACATACCGCGCACCGACGCGCCCAAGGTGATTGCGCGCTTCGGTAGCGTGGCGAATCTCGTGACACAGGTTTTGGAGCCCACGATCGGCAACTACTTCAGAAATGCCGCGCAGGGTTCGGATGTCATCGGCTTCTTAAAGTCGCGCAAAGAACGCCAGGATGACGCGAAAGAGGCGATCTCTAAGGCGCTCGGTGAATACAATGTCGGCGCGGTCGATACGCTGATCGGGGACATCGTGCCGCCCGACGATCTCATGAAGACGCTGACCGACCGCAAGATTGCGGAGCAGGAGAAAATTACTTACGATACGCAGCGCGAGGCTGAGAATGTGCGCAAAGATCTGCAACAAGCAAAGGCGCTCGCCGACACGCAGGCGCGCGTGGTCGACGCCGAACGTAAAGTGCAGATCAACGAATTCGAAGCGCGCGCCGCGGTGAAAAAAGCCGAGGGCGAAGCGCAGTCGAAGACGCTCAACGCCGAAGCCGATGCGATGGTGCTTGAAAAAGTCGGCGCGGCCGAAGGTACGAAGATCAAATCGGTCGGTACCGCAGAGGCCGATGTGATTCAGCTGAAGATCAAGTCGATGGATTCGGGCAACTATGCCGCCATCGAAGTTGCGAAAGCGCTCGCCGCGAGCGGCTTCAAACTGGTGCCCGACATCATCGCCGGGGGTGAGAGCGGCGGACAGGGTTCGCTCGTCAATACGCTCATGGCGATGGTAATCCGCGACCAGATTTCAAAAGGTGAGAAGAGCGGGGTTGTGACCGCGACGGTGAGTTAAGCGCCCCTCTCTAACCCTCCCCAAGTCTGGGGAGGGAAATGTTTGGCTCCCTTCCCCCAGACTTGGGGGAAGGGCGGGGGGTTAGGGGCGTCAGGCAGTCACAGCAGAAGTCGCACGTATGTCGTTGCCAACAGGCCGTGCTGCATAATAAGCCTCCTTCAAATTCTTCGTCGTAAGACCCTTGCCATCCGGACGCCAGCCCGGTCGCGCAAAGAGGAATCCGAACACGTGGCTGATTTTTTTCACCTGCGCAAAATCTTTGAAGAGCTTGATCCATTCATGAAAGGCGATTTTGAAGGGATTATGCGATTTCACCTGCGTGATGAGGCCGAAGCGGCAGGGATCTTTTTCATCTTCGGCGACAAAGGTACCAAAGATGCGGTCGAAGATAATCACCACGCCGCCATAGTTACAATCGAGGTATTGCGGGTTCGTCGCGTGGTGCACGCGGTGGTGTGAGGGCGTGTTGAAAAAATATTCGAACCAACCGAGTTTAGGAATCAGTTCGGTGTGCAGCCAGAACTGGTAGAGCAGGTTTGCACCCAGCATGGCGAAGACAATCTTTGCATCAAAGCCAGCGACGATGAGTGGTACAAAAAAGAAATAGCTGCCAGTGATATGGCCTGTCCAGCCGAGGCGATAAGCCGCTGAGAAGTTCAGGTGCTCGGGCGAATGATGCACGGCATGGGTCGCCCAGAACCAGCGGACTTCGTGGCTCGCGCGGTGAAACCAGTAATAGCAGAATTCAAGCCCCCAGAACAGGGCAAACCAGTGATACCAGCGGTTCATCTCGATGTGCCACGGCCGCACGGTTTCAAACCAGACGAAGATACCACCTGTGAGCAGCGCAGATAAGACGACACTGGTGCGATAGCCGACAGCGACTCCCAGAGATGCGGCGCTCTCTTTCCATGCGAACTGGCGCTGCGTCAGGCGCCGGTAGACCAGGGCCTCTACGAGTGCCAGCACCAACAGAATGGGGAAGGCATAGAGCAGAAACTTTTGCTTTTCCATGGGCTGAATCTAAGGCATTTTGGGCAGTGTTTCTACACTATTCCCGCGAGGGACTTGACGATTCCGAAATTATGAAGGTTTTTTTGCTGAAAAATGACGGAATATCCGCTTTCGTTATGGAATTCCATAGCTGGCTATGGAATTCCATAAACCGAGAGGCAGCGGCTGAACACAAAACGAATGTTTATAAACTTATTGACACTGGTGTCATTAAATTGTATGCAGTCATTGCCTATCATGAAAGTATTAGTTATCGGTGGCTCGAGTGTCGCGGGCCAGTCAACCATCCAGGCGATTCGCCAATTCGACCCCAAGGCGCTGATTCTCTCGACAACCTCGCGCGACGAGGTCGTTTCGGGAGCCGATGAAACGGTCACCCATATCGACGCCATGGATGTCAACATGGCCGAAAACTTGCGCGCGAAGATCGTGCATCACGGCGCGATGGATTTTATGTTCTACATGCCTGCCTATGGCAAGGTTGGTTTTCCTGTAATGCAAAGCACGCGCGAAGACGCCGAGGTGGGGATGGATTTCTCATACCGGCCCATTATTCGCGTTCTCGATACGATTGAAATTGGTACCGCCGTCGGCTTCACCGGTTTCTACTGGCTGCCCTCTCTGGTGATGACCTACGGTGCGCTGGCATTCGCCAAGATTGCGATGGAAGAGCTCGCGGTGAAAATGCCCGATAAATTCAAAGTCATCCGCGCGGGCATGTTTATGAGCAAGTCGATTCGTGGTATCAGTATTCTATTGCAGCGTGTGATGCAAAAAGATCTCGTTGACCATCCCGATTTTCATGCATATAAGAAAAACTGGAAGGCCTCAGGTCAGAAGTTTATGGATTTTTTCGCCGATTATGCCTATGACAAAGAAAGGGCAGAATTCGGTACGAAGTTCTCAACGCCGTTCCGACCGACAGATCCTGCCGATCTGATGCCCAGCGTCGGCCGTGTTCTCGCCGGCGAGAAAGGGCCGTTCTTTAATTCGATCGGCGACTGGCATTGGGTAGAAGAGCAGATGCCACAGCTGCCGCCGCTTTTTGGTGAAATGAAAAAGCAGCTCTATCCCGAAGGATTGGAATAATCAGGCTTTGAGCATCTCGGCAAGCGTCTGCATCGTCAGCCAGTTGCGCGCGGTGCCGGATGTACCCAGTTTCTTTTCAATGACGCCGAGAACAAGTTTGCTTTTCCCTGCGCCTGCGCCATAATAGATATAGAGTTCGCTGCCCTTGAGGGTGAATTTCTCGCCGTTCTGGCAATACGTTTCAAGTTCATCGAGTTTGGGTGTCTTGGGTTGCGCTGCGAGCATCAAGACATGAAGAAACTTCGGATCATTCTTCGCCTCGGCGGTGTATGGGTTACCTTTCAGAATTTTCGGCCAGTCTTTCTGCGTGCGCACGACGACCTCGACTTCGAAACCGAATTTTCTGTGAATGGCCTTTTCAATCGCCGCTACCATCGGTTCGGTGATCTTGCCGTACTTCGAAGCGCGCAGGATGGCGCGCAACTGCGTCTGAAACATCTTCGGCTCGGCCAGCGACAGGCGGATCGCGCGCAGACCGAGCGCCGGGTTGCTCTGCAGGCGCTCGCCGA
>JAFLED010000339.1 GCA_017302045.1 Spirochaetota bacterium | reverse complement strand
AATCAGTTTATAGGCTGGATTGGTTACAGATTTGGACAGAGCTGATGCGCACACGGGGAGGTGTGTTTTCAGGCGTCACCGCGCGAAGAGTCGAAGGCGAGTCTCTGTCCACAGAGCCACTACGACCACGTTTTTCGACGCAAAGCCGATTTACCAACGAATTAAATGAAACAAACAACCGGGCAATAGGGTCTGGAGAATTCCGCACACCAACAGAGCAGAATTTGGGTCAAGCGGCAGCGAAAATGAATTGTTAGCGAGCGATGCGGGTTGCAGGTGGACAAAAAAGAAACCTGCACTTTGACACAGGTTTATTCCTCGGGCTCACTCGCACATCGATGATGTGTTGAATTGGTGTGATCGGCAAATTCGCCGAAAATCCAGCCGAGCGATTTTTCGGGGCCCGACAGGTATGATCGAAGCCAAACCTGGATGTTGAAATTGCCCAGGAACGCCAGACGTGCCCACCTGACCCGCACTGACAATAAGTTCAATCGCCCCATCCAAGGACCGGGTTGGTAGCGGCTTGGCATAAATCGCGGCAGACCAGACCAGGAAACCTGAAAAAATCAGCATCACATTTCGCAAACGACCACCCGCTCCTCAAAATCCGTCCTGTCAATACGAACCATTTATTTTACTTTCATGCCCGTATGGATGCGCAAAGGCCAAAGCTGCGCATAGTATACGGTACCAGTTGAGCAACCTCTGTCGCCGCCAAGTTGCCTGATGCCGCGAAGCCAGAACCATATTTAACCACGCGAGGTGTATCTGGGGCCGTACCTGAATGAAACTATCTCGCTTTACAGGCTTACACTGTAAGCCAAAGTGACCGCAGATTATGCAGCAGCGACAAACACCCATTACCGACATGCTTGCCGCTGCCAATGATAAAGGGGATTTTATGAATGCGCTAAATGCACCGGAAGACATCAAAGTGAATTTAAAACAAAAACTGGCCGCGCTCTGGACGGCCTTTATGTTTCTTTATATCTACGTCGACTATTTCGCCTTGTACATGCCAGGCAAAGTAGAAGACATTCTCAAGAAGAAGGTGTTTGTATTCGCCATTTCACCGGGATTTCTCATGACCGCACTGGTTTCGGTTACGATTCCTGCGCTGATGATTTTTCTGTCCATTGCCCTGCCGGCCAAAATCAATCGCTGGACAAACATCATTACGGCCACCGTGTATATTCCCTATTCCTTGTTTAATCTGGCGGGAGAGGCCTGGCCCCACATGATATTTGCTGCGGTCGTCGAAGTTGTTCTGCTTTGCCTGATTTTCCGCTATGCCTGGAAATGGCCGCAGCAGTAAGGTTCGGGAGGCTTCTCATGCGCGCTGCAGTATTTGAAAACTACGGATCTCCCGACGTGCTCGTGATTCGCAACGTAGCAAAACCAACTCCAAAGCACAATCAGATATTAATACGCGTACACGCCAGCGCCGTCAACTCGGCAGACTGGCGCCTGCGAAAACCAGATCCCTGGGGTGTGCGTCTTTTTCTGGGGCTCCGGCGGCCGCGGATAAAAATCCTGGGCGGCGTATTTTCCGGCACCGTCGAAGCGGTGGGATCATCGGTCACCCGCTTTCGGGCCGGCGATCGTATTTTTGGTTCCACGGGATTAAAATTCGGCGCGTATGCCGATTTTTTGTGCCTGCCGGAAAATGCGACCGTCGTAAAATTTTCAGACAGAATTTCTTTCGGGAATGCCGCGGCTCTCAGCTTTGGCTACCTGACCGTTTGCCACTATTTGCGCAAGGCACAGGTGTCTCGAGGGCAACACCTCATGGTTTACGGAGCATCCGGATCGGTCGGTACCGCAGCCGTACAAATGGCAAAATATTTGGGCGCAAAAGTTACCGCAGTCACCAGCGCTGCGAATACAGAGCTCATGCGTTCGCTGGGCGCCGACCGCACTCTCGATTACGCGGGCACCGATTTCAAGAATGATCTGACACAATACGATGTTGTTTTCGATGCGGTCGGCAAAACACCGTGGCGCGACCACCTGCACCGCGTGAAATCCCGGGGCGCATTGATACTCGTTGCTTCGGGTGCTTTGCGAAGTCTCTATCTGCCATGCTTACAATTTATGTTTCGGCCGCGCCTCATCGCGGGTGTAATAACCGAAAAAGTAACGGATCTCGAATTGGTGAGAGACCTGGCCGAAAGCAAACAAATTCAGCCGGTGATCGATAAAATCTTCACGCTTGAAGAAATCGCCGCAGCACACCGGTATGTCGAGTTGGGGCACAAGCGGGGTAATGTGATCTTGCAGATTTCAGACACTGAATAATTGCTCTCACTCCTTAGGCAGCTTATGCAAACCCGCGAGGCCCCGACTCTCGGTATTCGCAGCCAAAAGCAACTGCCGCAGGTCTTCGGGTATCGGCATGGGAGAAAAAATCGGCATATTGGCGCCACCCGTGTTCCCACGGGAACCCGGTTCATCAGCGAAGCGAACCAACCGCCGTGCGCCTAATCTTTCGCGCAAAGATCGCCCGCGTAAAGCGTGTTTCCATACCACGACCTTCATTTCAGGTGACAACATGAAGAAAGATAACTGGTTAACGCATCGGCGGTAACGCATGACTGAAACAGGCACAGATATTGGTTATGCGGCTGCGCTGCTGCGCCGCGGCGAAGTCGTCGCGATACCGACAGAAACCGTCTATGGCCTTGCCTGCAATGCGCTCGCTACCGCCGCCGTTGTCAAAGTCTATGAGACAAAAGGCAGGCCGCAGTTTAACCCGCTCATTGTACATATTGCCCGACGTGAAGAGATGGAACGCTATGCCGAAGTACCGCTACTCGCGCACCGACTTGCCGAACACTTTTCACCCGGCCCGCTCACGTTTGTGATGCGCAAAAAATCCCCCGTGCCCGACATCACTACCGGTGGTGGCGATACCGTGGCGCTGCGTATCCCCGCGCACCCTGTGGCACTTGCCTTACTTGCGCAGCTTGATTTTCCACTCGCCGCACCCAGCGCCAACCCTTCGGGCTATGTCAGTCCGGTCACCGCTGCGCATGTCGCGGAGGGACTCGGCGGTAAGATCCCTTATATTCTCGACGGGGGCCCCTGCACTATCGGGCTCGAATCGACTGTGATCGCATTCGAATCGGGTACGATCATTGTGCTGCGCGCGGGCGGTGTAACGGTCGAAGCGCTGCGCGCCTTTGCCCCGGTCGAGGTACGAACGCATGCGCAGCCCGCGGCCGGGTCGCCGGGGCTCTTGAAATCACACTATGCACCCCGCACGCGCCTCGTTCTGGGTGACCTGCAAACTTTGCTGGGCGAA
>JAFLED010000338.1 GCA_017302045.1 Spirochaetota bacterium | reverse complement strand
CGCCGTCGCCGCGGCACGCGCGAGCGCACCGAACGCGCAGCCAACATCGAGAAATCTCGCCCCTGCGGTACCGAAAGCCGAAAGATCGCTGTTTAAAAATCTGCGGATCGATTTCAGGCGCGCACGGTGCACGAAGGCATGGTAATATTCTTTCTTGCGCTCGTCCTGATAGTTGAACGCCGCCGCCCCGGTGTAATAACCTTCGTCGTAAAAAGCGTCGGCGTTTTTCGGGAAGGGGTGCTGGAATTCCGATTTGCAGGCGGCGCAGGCGAAGACGTCGAAGCCATGCCGCGCGATACGGTATTTAAAGGCCGTCTCGGTAGAGGCGCAGACCGGGCAGGTGGTCTTTGGCACAGCTTTCGTGCGGCCCTTTTTTTTCATCGCGTTGCCAGAATCATGTGATGCGCAACGACATGCTCTTCGCCGAGCGGCTGCCGGGCAATGAAACCATAGCTCGTGCGTGCAAAGCCGCCGAAGAGCGCAAGAGTCTCGTCTTTCGAAAACAGATCGGCGTGACCGTCTTTGAGATCGCCCGACACGAGTTGCGACCGGAGATGTGTATCGGTATCGGAGCGCAGGGTAAGAAATAACCCGCAGCCGGGTTTGAGGATACGCAGAATTTCTGCGATCGCGGGTCTCAGCGCGTCGCCTTTGAGATAATGCAGCACTCCCCAGCAGAGAACAAAATCGAAGGTTTTATCAGCGAAGGGCAGATGCGGCAGCGCCGCCTGCAGCGCGCCGAAGTTTTCAGCGGCATAGAGTTTCAGCGAATTCAGCGAAAAGTCGCAGGCAATCGTGCGCGTAAAATGTTCGCCCAAAAGCGGCAGGTGTCGGCCGCTGCCCGAGCCCAGATCGAGTGCCGTACCACCTTGAATCGGGTGCGCGTATTCTTTTTTCAGAATGCGTACGACATTTTCGTCGGGGTAGAGCTGCCGCGCATGCGGGCGCGCATAGTGCGTATCCCAGACATCCCGATTTTTATCGGCCATTATCTTTCTTTTCGGCTATTTTGTGAAAGCTATAGAGCCTGATGTATTTCGTAAACGTCGCTACAGCGGAGTAATACGTGATGATAATACCCGCCGCGCCGTCGAGAAACGACAACTCGAAGAAAAACTTGCGCACGATAACCCAGCCCGAACGAAAAAAGACGCCGGCAAGCGTCACGCGGCGACCGCGTGCGTAGAGCGATTCGGCCGCCATGAGCGAATATTTGCGAATCGTCGCGAGGTGATCGTCGATCGAACGGAAAGAGTAGTGCAGCAGGTCGCCCTTGAGTTTACCTGTTTTCGCGGCGGGTGCGTTGACGATTTCATGCACCTGATCGCCCTGCCATGAACACGCCGCGCGGTTATAAAGGCGTATCTTATCGTCGGGGTACCAGCCCGAATGCCGTATGAAGCGGTAGAGATACCAGGTCAGCCGGTTGAACCGGTATGCAATCAGGTCGGCAGGGGCATTCTTCTTTAACGCGAGAATTGCCGCCGCGAGTTCGGGGCTTAAACGTTCGTCGCAATCGAGATTTAAGATCCAGTCGAATTTTGCTTTCGACGCGGCAAAATTTTTCTGCGCGACATAGTTGTCGAATTTGCGCGTAAAAATCTTTTTCGTGAAACGTCTGGCTATCTTCACCGTGGCGTCCTGCGAAAAACTGTCGACAAAGATAATTTCGTCGGCGACAGTTTTCACCGAAGCGAGGCAATCCGCCAGATTTTGTTCTTCGTTTAGGCCGATAACGCAGACAGAGATCTTCATCGGCCGCGGCTCTCGCGCATTAGCCACTGGTGAGGTATGGCATCGGGTTCACCGGATGCTCCATGATGCGTACCTCGTAATGCAGGTGCGGGCCCGTGGCGCGGCCCGTCGCGCCGACACGGCCGATCTGTTGCCCTTTGCGCACGTAACTGCCGCAACTCGTGTGTATGCTGCTCATGTGACCATAGAGAGTTTGAAAACCGAATGAATGGGCGATACGCACCGAGAGACCGTAACCGCCGCTGTAACCGCAGCTGGTAACTTTTCCGTCGGCCGCCGCATAGATGGGGGTACCCGTCGCATTCGCGAGATCGACGCCGGTGTGAAAGTCTTTGCTGTGACCGAAGGGAGAAATGCGCCCGCCAAAGAACGAGGTGAAGTGACCGCCCGCGAGCGGCCAGTAGTAGGGCAGCGCCTGCTGTACAATATCGCGTTCTTTCAGAAGTTGTTGCAGCATCGCTACAGCGCTGCCAGTCTGCTTGAGGTCGAGTTTTAACTGGCGGTAGAGAGCTATCTCGGGATAAAAATAAAAACCTTCTTCTTGCGATTTACCCTGCGCGACTTTCAGCGTCGTTTCGAAGTTGAGAAATTTCACCGTACGGTTTTCTTTATAACTTAGCGAGCGCGCGAACTCTTCGCCTTCGGCGTCGAGCATCTGTACCGCGCTTTCGTGCAACATATCGTTGTCGAGAAAAACCGGCGCCTCGCCCTCGTGCAGTTTTGCCTGTACGATAATTTTGCCGAATTGTTTTTTAAAGAAATCCTGTTGTACCACCATCTCGTGGTACTTGCGCAGGTATAGTTCGCGTTCGTTGACATACGCGCGGTCGCGGTCTTGCAGCGAGTCGGCTTCAGACTGGATATTGCGCTGAAAACTGACCGCGAAAAAAGACGCGACGATGATAAAGATGAGCGAAAATATCGCGAGCGCAATGACGTAATTCGAAAGCTGCATATTGACGATCGCGCGGTCGTTATGCGGAATCACGAGAAAGGTAATGCGTTCGTTGCCTTTCTCGCGCAGCTTTTTGCGGTACTCAGCCGCTTTTTTACCGATTTTCTGGCGTAAACTCAACGGCGCTCCCCGAGAATTTTGCCTCCGGTCGCTTCCATCATTTTCTCTTTATTGAGAATCAGGTTTTCGCGGTTGTCGGCGGGCATGGGCATGCCGCCGTCGAGATAGATCGCACCTTTGGGGCAGGCCTCTTCGCAGAGGCCGCAATAGATGCAGCGTAACAGGTCGACTTCGAAGGTTTTGGCGTATTTATCTTCGGGGTGCAGGTATTGTTTTTCAGGAGTCACCTCGGCGGCGACGATTTGTATTGCATCGGCGGGGCAGACCCACTGGCAGCAGTAGCACGCGGTGCAGCGCTCTTGGCCTTTTTCGTTACGCTTCAGGCGGTGCAGGCCGCGAAAACGCGAAGACAGCGGCAGTTTCTTTTCGGGATACGAGACCGTCACCATGCGGCGCAGTACCGCTGACTTGAAGAAGTGCTTCAGCGTAACCCAGAGTCCCGCCGAAATCGACATGAAATAAAATTTTTCATACCAG
>JAFLED010000337.1 GCA_017302045.1 Spirochaetota bacterium | reverse complement strand
CGAAAGACCCGGTAGAATAAAAGCGCGCGCATCCTGGTCGCCGCCCGAGGGTAACAGGCGCAGTGCGAAGGCGAACAACCAGATAAAGAAAATGCCGACGAGAAAAATCGGCGTCGTGTTGATCGCCGACGCGAGGCGTTCGAGCGTCGCCTGCGTTTTCGGATATAATTCGCCGGCGAAGAGCAGTGCGAGGCCGATGATAACCGAAAAAGCCAGACTGAAGCCGGTGAGCAGCGCGGTATTGCCGAGCGCGTTGCCTATCTGCGGCATAACCTGCGTGCCGCGCAGGGTTTTCCACGCCGCGATCGAGGGCAGTTCGGCGATAAATTCGCCGAGTTTTGTAAAAAAAGGTTTATCCTGAATTTTTGCGAGCGCAGCGGCGGTGCCGCGCTGGCCCATCAACGCCTCTTCGGCAGAACCTTTACGCAAATGCTGTAAAAAAACCGTGAGCAGTATGATGAGCGCGAGAACGGTGAGAAATCCGCCGCAAACTTTGATGAGGGTAATAAAGAGTCTGAAGGCGGGGTTAGCCACGGGCTTTAGCCCGCGGCCAGATAGGGCGAAAACTTTCAGAAATCATGGTCGGCCATGAGTATGGCATAGATCTGCGCAGGCAGTTCGACGGTCTCACCGAAGCGGATACCGAGTGCGACAAATTTACGTGCGCGCATTTCACGCGGCTGTATCCAGGCGACAGAGCCCTTAAAGACAAAATCGAAACGAGTACGGTCGTGGATGATATGGCCCGAGATCGGCTCGTCGATCTTGAGATCGCGGCCGATGTCGGCGCTTTCGACCAGTACCATGAGACCACCTTCAGAGATATCGCTCATGATCGCATCTTTCACCTGCGTACCGTCGATAGTGACGCGGTATTCGATGTAGGCGCCCGCCGTAACACGGTGCTGGCTGCGGCGATCATTCGTAAGAGCCATAGCCTAGTTTTTAGTTTAACTTGTCGTCGTCGAGAAGTTCTTTGCCGTCGTTTTTCTCTTTTGCCTTTTCATGCCCGGCGCCTTTGTCTTCGCCGGTTTTCGTTTCGGCCCCCGCGCCGGTGCCCCCGAGCATGAGCGCCTCTTCGAGCGAGATCGGGCTGTTTTTGTCGGGCAGTACAAAGTTCGGGTCATTCAGAAAACGCAATACCGTCGCGACCTTTTCACGCTGCGGGTCTGAGACCGCCTCGTCGACAAAGCGCTGCCAGTATTCGATGGTCTTCTTTTTATTGCGCTCGTGGCTGAGGTAGACGAAGCCCGTCATAAAGAGACATTCCTTCATATTTTCGTCGGCCTCGTATGCCTTGAGAAAAGTGCGGATAGCCTCTTTGGGCTTTTTCATCTTC
This sequence comes from Spirochaetota bacterium, assembly GCA_017302045.1. Taxonomy (GTDB): domain Bacteria; phylum Spirochaetota; class Leptospiria; order Turneriellales; family Turneriellaceae; genus Turneriella. The sequence goes on along the minus strand of JAFLED010000337.1, from coordinate 2,017 downwards.
TCGTAGGTCTGCCCGAGCCGAAACAGATCGGCAGCCTTATGCTCGTTGAGCTCAGACGCACGCAGCAAGTGACTGATGGCCTTGTCGTACTGGCCTTGCAGGTAATACACGTCGCCTAACAGCGAATTGGCGCGGCCGTTCTCAGGTTCGTCTTCGACGATTTTGCGCAGCAGCGCCGCCGCGGTTTCGTATTTCTTCGCGAAGAACAGTTTTTCGGCGCGCTTGAGCGCAGGGCTCTTGCCGGGGCGTGCCATCGGGGCGGATGCAGCGGGCGGCGAAGACGGCGTACCTGGTGCGGGTGGGGCCGTTACGGGGGGAGCCTTATTTTCCTGAGCGGTTAGGCTACTTGCCGAGCAAAAACATAAAACAAGAATTAAGCAAAGGCGCAGGATTACGCCCCCTCCCGACCTACCCCTATTCTGGGGGAGGTGGTCTTGCTCCCTTCGCCTGGACTCGCGGGAAGGGTTGGGGTTTGGGGCGTGACAGGCCGCTGCATCTGCGTGTAGATTTGTTCGGCGAGGCCGAGCGTCGAGCCCTGCGTCAGTTTGTTCACCCGCTCGGTTAAGAGCATATCCTGAAAAATATCTTCGGCCGAGCCGCCGTGTAGAATGTCGTCTTTGCCCATGTTCTTGCGCATCTCGCGGAACATTTTTTCGAGAAAGAAATTTTCAAACTGGCGCGCGGCTTCGAACATCTTTTTGCGTTCGGGGTTCTCGCCCACGTGTTCGATAATTTTTTCGCGCGCGGGTGTGCGGCTGAAAACTTCGGATGAAACTTTCGGGTTGAGGCCTTTCGGTACAAGCTCGTTCAACATCTCGGCAAACGAGGCCGTCGATTTTGTATTGGCCTTGTCGTCGCGGGGCATCTCTTTCTGCGGCAACAGCAGCGGGTCAACGGCGTTTACGTTCATGTCTTGTCACCCTTCGACAAGCTCAGGGCGACACGGTCATGGTGAGCTTGTCGAACCATGACTTTCATAATACAGTCAATTCTCCGTGCAGCGCACCCGCTGAATGGATCGCCTTAATGACGTCGATAATTTCCGCCGAGGTTAATCCCAGCTTGTTGAGGTTATCCACTAACTCTTTGACGGTTGCACCCTCTTTAAGTTCGGCGTTGGCGGGCGATTTTTCTTCGCCATAAGTGTATTGCTTTTTATTCGAGACCTCGATCTGCATGCCGTTGTGCGTGACCATGACCTGCGAGATCGCAACGCTGCCGCCCGACACAATCGTGCCGGTGCGCGTATCGAGTACGACCTTCGTGCGCTCGGGCACATCGACCTTCACCGCCAGAATCTTGCTCAGGTAATCGACATGATCCGAAGCGTACGGAATATTAAGAGCGATGGTGCCGTCTTGTGCGAGGCTCGCGGTGTTCGGAAATTTTTTGTTGATCGCGCTCATGACATTGCGCGCCGTCACGAAATCGTAGTAGTGCAGAGAAAGGCTCGACGCTTTGGTCTTTTTCGTATCGTCGATCTTGACGGTCGGTTGCGAAACGGCTTTCTCGATAATGCCGCCGCCGGGTATGTGTGCCGAATTATGGCGCTCTTGGGTCAGACGGTCATTGGGGGGAATCCGCCGGTTATAGACCGAAAAATTATACAGTTGCAGGTTGCTGACCTCGGTCGGGCGGGGCAGGGGGGCCGCGACCGGGCCCTGCGCCGCGGCATAGATTTGCCCGTCGGCACCCGTGAGCGCGGTCTGCAACAGAAAACCACCGTTCAGTGCGCGCGCATCGCCGATCGACGAAACCCAGACATCGACGGGGTCGCCGGGGCGCGCATGCGTCGGCAGCGTCGCCGTCACCATGACCGCCGCGATATTTTTCGCCTGCAGCGTTTTATCGCCGAGGTCGATGCCGCGGTTGTAGAGATTTTTCTTGAGGGTTTCGAGAGCCAGTTCAGAGCGCGAGTCGCCGCTGCCATTAAGGCCGATGACCACACCATAACCCGAAATTTGGTTTTCGCGGTGCCAGCTGATGCGCGCCACATCGCGCACAGTGAGGTTCAGTG
>JAFLED010000336.1 GCA_017302045.1 Spirochaetota bacterium | reverse complement strand
CGTTCGCCGTTTTCATAGAGAAATCCCTGTGCACCGATTGACATTTCACCCGATATGGGCGAACAACCGGCAGCACCTTCAAGTTTGTCGATGAGAAGAATTTTTCCCTGCGCCAACAGTTCTGCCTTTGTGGATGTACCTGCGTCCACTACAAGATTCTTAAAACCGGTACCGGCTTTCGAGCCAACAGAACGCACACCGTTGCCGGTCGGAGCGACACCGTCGAGCGCCGCTGCTTCGAGGTTATAGAGAAATTGTGTGAACTTTCCTTTTTCAACGACAACCAGATCGCGTGTCGGCACGCCTTCGGAGTCCCTTGCGCGCGCACCGGGCAGATCTTTGCGGTGCGGCAGCGAACGAATCGTGAGCGTGGCCGCCGCGATGTTTTCACCCAGCCGCCCCTTGAGGCGCGACTGTCCGCGTATCGCCATTTCGGCGAAAAACGGCGAACCATACATCGAGAGAATCTGACCGCTGACGCGGTTCGAAAACAATACGTTGTATTCGCCCGAGGCAACGGGTTTGGCACCCAGCTGCTCGACGGTGCGTTCGACCGCACGCTCGGCGATACGAAGCTGTCCAAGTTCAGCGAAGGTGAGGCGGCTGTTGCTGTAGAACCCCATCTTTTTCTGTTCGCCGAGAGCCGCAACCGCCGCGGAGTAGGCGCTGAAATCCTGATCGGCATGCGAGTACGATACGCCCTTTGAGTTCAGAAAATAGCTGCGCGAGCTTGAGCGCGCAGCGCCGGTATAGGGCACATTTTCAACGCGTTTATCGAGCGCGCGGGCCTTGTCTTCGAGTTCGATGGCAAATGCCGCAAGCTGTTCAAGCGGAGTATTGTCGAAGCCCGGCGAGAGGTGGTCGAAGTTTTCACTCGCGGCAGGCAGGTTTTCCGCAACGTGAAATTTCACGGGATCGGTGAGCTGCGTGTGCGACAGCGCATCGTCCAGACAGACTTGTAGCGCCTCGGTTGAAAGTTTTTCTGTGAAGGCGATGCCCGGCCGGCTGTCGCGAAATACGCGGATACCCAGCGCCGCCGAACGCTGAATCTCGGTGTTGCTGATCTTTTTCTCGAAGACTTCAACGCTTTCGCTGAACGAATCGTATGCGACGATGTCAAATTCGTCGCATGCCGCAGCGCGCGCCAGCGCGGCGATTTTGTCCATAGCCTCAGGGACTTTCATCTGCCCCCCACCAGCATCTCGTCGACCTTGAGCGTCGGTTGACCAACGGTGACGGGCACGCTGCCCGAGGATGCCCCGCACATGCCGGCGGTGATTTCGAGATCAGAACCCACCATCGAGATTTTCGGCAAAATCTCATGTCCCTTACCGATGAGCGTCGCGCCGCGCACCGGTTCGGCGATTTTTCCGTTGCGGATGCGATAGCCTTCTTCGACGGCAAAGTTGAATTCGCCCGTTGCCGGGTTCACAGACCCGCCGCCGAGTTTGGGCGCAAAAAGACCTTCTTCGATACCGGCGAGCATGTCGTCGAACTTGTCTTTACCTGCCGCGATATAGGTATTGCGCATGCGTGAGACCGGCGCATATTTATACGATTCGCGCCGTGCCGAGCCCGTACGCCGCACTCCGCATTCGAGCGCGCCCACACGGTCAGAGATAAAATTTTTCAAAATACCGTTTTCGATGAGTACGGTTTTTTCTGTCGGCATGCCTTCGTCGTCGATTGCCACCGAACCCCAGCTGCCGAAGATAGTGCCGTCGTCGATCGCCGTGACTCTACTATGGGCGATCTGCTGGTTCAGTTTGTCGGCGAATGGGGTCGCCTTTTTGCGCACTGCCTCTGTCTCGAGCGGATGCCCGCACGCCTCGTGGAATATGACGCCGCCAAAACCGTTGCCCAGTATAATCGGCATTTTCTTGCCTTCGATATAGCCGGCGGATAACATACGTACGGCGCGCTCGGCTGCGGTGCGCGTGAACTGTTCAATATCAAGTTTCTCAAAGAACTCAAATCCCTGGAGTGCCCCCGGTGACTCGCCGGCGACAAAACGTTCGCCGGCAGAATTTTCGCCGGTAACCGAAACCGAGAAGCGGGTGCGCGTGCGTTCGTCGCTGATGAAGAGACCTTCGCTGTTGGCGATCTGTATTTTTTTTGTCGAATCGGCGAGCGAGGCCGATACCTGCGCGACAGTGGGAGAAACCGCGTAGCCGGCTTTTTCCGCCCTGATGAGGAGTGGTAACTTTGCCGCCTGTCCTGCTTCGGCCGGGCGGCGCACAATCTCTTGCATACGCGGCGCATGCGCTATTTTAAACGCGGGAAAACCAGGGCGCGCCGGGCTTTTAGCATCGGCGCGGGCCGCGAGAAGCGCATTCAAGAGAATGCACAGGTCGTCTTCGCTGTCGCTGCCAGTATAACCGTAGACGACGTCGGTACCGAAAAGCAGGCGTAATCCGACGCCATATTCAATACCGGCTGTCGCGGTTTCGATCTTGTGGTCGCGCAGGCTGACCGCGGCGTTTCGTGTTTCTTCTTCGTAGAGGTCGACAAAACTCGCGCCTGCATCGAGACCGGCGGCGATGACCTTTTCGGCCGTATTCGGATTCATATACCGCAAAATAATATAAAAACAATGCAGACAGCGAATAATTATTCGAGAGCCGCAACGGGAAATTTTTGCAGATGTTTTAAGGCTGTTTCCGCGGCGTTAAATCCGCACATGCCGTGCACACCGCCACCGGGAGGCGTCGAAGCCGAACAGAGGAAAATACGCGGGTTCGGCGTGGCATACGGGTTGAAACGTAATACCGGCCGTGAGATAAATTGTGCGAGGTCGGCGACACCACCCGTGATGGCACCACCCCAATAGTTCGGGTTATATTCTTCAAAAGCGGCGGTGTTCATCGTATGCCGTTTCAGAATCGTTTTTTTGAACCCCGGTGCGAAACGTTCGATCTGGTTTTCGATAATCGTCGACATATCGCGTGTGGAGCCATTCGGTACGTGGCAATAAGCCCACAAGGTATGCTTGCCCCGGGGCGCCCGCTTGTGATCAAACTCACTCTGCTGCGTGAGCAGCACGTACGGTCGTGTGGGATGTACTCCCTGCCAGACTTCGGCTTCGGCGGCGGCGATCTCGTCGAAGGTTCCGCCGAGATGCACTGTCGAAGCCCTGAGGCAATCGGCATTTTTCCAGGGAATGGATTTTCGCAGGGCATAGTCCACCTTAAAGACGCCTGGCCCGTAACGGAATTTTGCCAGCCGCTTCACATAACCCGCAGGCAGAACCGAAGTAAATCCGTCGACGAGCAGGTTCGGGCTTGTGTCGAAAAGGTAGATGCGGGCAGGGGGGAGATCTTGGGGTGAGCGCACCCGATGGCCGATCTGAATCTTGCCACCGAGGCTTTTGAAATAGGCCGCCATCGACTTCGTGATC
>JAFLED010000335.1 GCA_017302045.1 Spirochaetota bacterium | reverse complement strand
CTTGATAAGGTGACGGGCATCTACCTGAACATCGTCTATGCCGACGAAAAGAACATCGGGTGGATTGCCACCGGCAGATATCCGGCGCGCAAAGGGGCATCGGGTCTTTTCCCCCGTATCGGCTGGACAGGCGAAGACGATTGGGATGGCTACTTTGCTCCGTCTGAAAACCCTGCGGTGGTAAATCCTAAAGAAGGTTATCTGGCGACGGCAAACCATAAGGTATGGGACGATGCCACCGAACTCTGGGTTTCTGCGTCGTACTACGGCGCCGATCGCGCCGACCGCGCGAAAGAGCTTTTGGCGCAGGGAACGCAGCACACCGCTGCCGACATGGCGCGCTTTCAGGGCGATGTGTTTTCGCACACAGCGCGCCGCGTGAAGGAGCAGCTTTTTGCCCCCGGCTTCAGCGCCGAACTGACGCAGGCAATCGAACAGTTACCCGCGGCGCAGAACATCAAGGCGCTTGAGGCTCTCGAAATCTTCCGCAAATTCGACGGCAGTCTCGATAAAAATTCGGCAGGGGCGGCCGTTTATGAAAACTTCGCCTCGGCAGTGGCTATCCTAACCTTTGCCGACGAACTCGGCGGCAAAGACTCGCAGCTCTGGGTGAACTTTCAGGCCATCAACAAACGTTCTTACAACGCGGTACAAGATCACCTTTTAGGGCGGGCGGAGAGCCCATTTTGGGATAACACGGCAACACCCGAGAAAGAAACCAAAGCGATGATTTTTGCGGCGGCACTCGCCGAGGCGATTACAATTTCTGAAAAGCAGATGGGCTCGGCGCGCGGTGACTGGGCTTGGGGAAAAATACACCAGTATTACTGGCGCCACGAGTTTACAAAGAAGGCGGGTTTTCTCAAAGGTTATCTCAACCGCGGCCCGCATGCCGCAGGTGGCGACCTGCATACGCTGAGCCAGGCGGGTAACCTGTGGGGCGACTCGAACGATGTTTGGTTGATTCCGGCGATGCGCTTTATCGTCGATTTCTCTCAAGACGAACCCGCGCAACTCATGGTACACATGGGTATCTCAGGGAATGCCGAATCGAAACATTACGACGACATGATACCGCTGTTCACCGAAGTGAAAAATCTGCCGCTGCCGATGAAACCGCAGAATGTTGTGAAACAATACAACAAGAGATTTGTACTCATTAAACAGTGAGGAGCTTCTGAGACCGCTGCGCCCGCTTTTTGGCCGTCACAGCGTCGCTGAAGACCTCGAACGCGCAGCGGAGCGTCTCAAAAACCGGGACTGGGTTGAAATTCTGCGCGTTGTTCACCCTTCGCAGGCCGAGGCCGCCGAGCGCGAGTACATCATTGCCCGCCTGAGACACGACTGGCCCGAACTCACAAGCCCGCTGCTCGCGACGCATTCTTTGCCCGATACACTGAAAGCCAGAACTTTAGTCGTGCGCTGCGATCATAACACATTTGCCAACGAGCTTTCGCTGATTGCGCCGGCCGTGGAAAAAAAGATTACCGCGCGTTATGGTATTACGGTGAAAATCGCGGCACAGGCGTCGCGGCGCATCGACTGGGGCAAGACGAAAATCGCTGAAACCGAAATTCCGGCGACAGAAGCGCTGAAACCACGCTCACCTGAAAATCCCGTACTCGAAAAACTCATTGGCGAGATCTCTCGCCTCGAATAGAATTGCAGCACCACAGCGTGCCGCAAAACTGGCTGCTATGAAGCCCATAGTTTTTGCGCTTGCGGCAGCCTCATTGGCCGCCGGCTGCACCAAGAAGCCGCTGGTGCCCGCGCAATCGCGGCAGGCATTGCCGCCCGATTTCGAAACAAGCGCAAAAACTAACAACTATCCCGGCGTCGACTGGCCCGAACTTTCACCTGAAAAGGCCGGCATTAACCGGGAGAAATTAAAAAATCTCGAACAGTATCTCTTCACGACCAAAGGTACTGAGAAAGAACGCAAGGGCATACGCACCGACGTGTTCGTACTCGTGCGCGGCGGCAACGTTGTGTTTGAACGTTATGGCCGCGATTTTCACAAAAACCGTAAACATCTTGTCTGGTCGGTCACGAAGAGCTTTGTCAACACACTGGTGGGCATGGCGGCGCTCGACAACAAGCTCAAGGTCGACGAGCCGGCGGCGAAATATTTTACTCCGCTAGCGCAGGCGGGCAAAGACACGATCCAGATAGATCACCTCTTACGCATGAGCTCGGGCCTGCACTGGTCAGAAGGTTATGAGGCTTCGCCGCTGAAGTCGAGTGTCGTGGCAATGCTCTATACCCGCGGCCGCAGCGACATGGCGTCTTTCGCCGCTGCGCAAGATGTAGAGCACCCACCGGGAACGCATTGGTATTATTCAAGTGGCACGAGCAATATGCTCACCGCGATGGTAAAAAATATTTACGGCAACCAGTTTGAAGACCTCGTGTTTAACCGCCTGTTCAAGACCATCGGTATGCGGTTCACCACCTTCGAACGCGACGGTGCCGGCACACCCGTAGGTTCTTCTTATCTCTATACCACGGGCCGCGATCTCGCCCGCTTCGGTTATCTTTATCTGCACGACGGCGTCTGGCAGGGCAGACGCCTGTTACCCGAAAAATGGGTACGTTACACAACAACGATGGCGCCAGCATATTACACGACGCAATTGAACGAAGAAGACGCGAAGGATAACCCCGGCGCGCAGTGGTATATCAACCAGGGCATACCAGAGCGCAGCCAGAAGCCTCCCTGGCCCGATGCACCCGCAGATACTTTCGCCGCGCTCGGCCATTGGGGTCAGTCCCTCTACATTATACCTTCGCTGGATATTATCGCTGTACGCCTCGCCGACGACCGCGACGGTTCTTTCGATAAAAACCGTTATCTGGGTTTATTGAAAAACATTCTGGAGAAAGCGCCATGATTAAAAAGATTCTCAAGCGGTTTTTGCAGGCCATCGGTCTCGTCTTCGCGCTCATCGCCATCTATCTGCTGGTGAACTTCAAGCACACCGCGGCGTTTCCGCGCATTATCTCGGCTTTCTACAGCAAAGAATTCTGCTCCTGCTTTTTTGTCACCGAAGGCACCGTCGACGAATGCCACAACTTCGCACGCCAGTGGGTGCCAATCCAAAGCTTCCAGCTTGATCAGGAAAAGCGTAGCGTGACTGTAAAAGGGATGTTTGTGACTACAACGGCGAAATATACCGGCGATCGTTATGGTTGCGTGCTCGATCCGTGGCAGTAACCCCACCCCCCCGATCTGTTCACATCATCGGCGCGGGCGGCGTCGGTATGAGCGGCCTCGCGCTGCTTTTGAAACGCAACGGCGCCGAAATCACGGCCTCGGATAAAAACGATTCCCCTTACCTGCGTAAACTTGCCGAAAAGGGCATCCGCACATGGGTCGGTTCGCAGCCCGAAAACATACC
>JAFLED010000334.1 GCA_017302045.1 Spirochaetota bacterium | reverse complement strand
ATCTGCCTGCTGCGAATATCGGTGGTGCGATGAACTTTCGTCTGCGCGAACTACGCGAGCGCGACACAGAATACCTGACGCAGGTAACGGCGACGACCCTTTTGGGCAATACGGTATCTGCCGCGCGACTTACCGCCACTTCGCTTAACTATGTAAATTTCGAGCAAAGCCGCAACCGCTATACTTATCTGAATAATAACGGCACTACCGAAAATTCTGCCGACGATCAGACGCTATGGCGTAACAATGGGGATTTCTCGCGTATCGGTTATACCGGTTTTAACCGGCTGAATCTCGGCAGCTGGAAGCTTGCGGCTCTCGTCGATTTCAATCACTCTGAGCGCGGGCTGCCCGGTGTGGAGAACCAGCCGTTGCTCAAAGTCAGAAAGACCGATGACAGGGTTTCGGCCGCGGCATCGGCGCGCACGAATTTTACGCAGAGTCAGAGCATGACGCTCTTCACCTCGCTCACGCTCGATCGTTCTGAGACGTATGACCCCAACCGCGAACTGCTTTTTGCGGTGCGCGACAAATCTTTTTCACCGCAGGCGATGGCGGGTGCGACGTATGCTTTTCGCAGCGAGACGGTTGACATCGGTGTGCATGCGCGCGGTAAATACCAGACGATCGTGCTGAACGACACGCGGATCGCCGAACGCGGCGAAGGGCAGGGCGCAGTGAACGCCGCTTATGACCGCAGCCTTTTTCGTCTCGCTGCGCAGACGAGCGGCACCCTCGGACAGGATAGCGCGGGCGATACCGCATTTTACGCTACCCCGGCAAAAAATTTCGTACAGCAAGGGGCCAGCTTCTCTGGCCTTGTGGGTGTGCGCCCTTTGCACTTCTGGGGCATCGATCAATCGGCCCCGGACGCCGAGACCTTTCTCGAAATCTATGGCCAGGCATCGTCTGCTTACCGGGCGCCCAGTCTCTATGAACGTTTCGGCGACAACATCTTCGTCACGCCCTCGGCGAACCTGAAAAGCGAACAGGCGCTCACCAATGCGGCAGGCATCCGCGGATCGTTCCGCTGTTTCGGCAGTTTCGCCTGCTCGCTGCGCTCCGAAGCATGGCTGACAGGCGCGCGCGATTACATTCTTTTTACGCAGAACTCGGCGCGTACGATGATTGCCGTGAATGCCTCGAGCGCGCAGATCTGGGGTGTTGAAAACGAAGCTGCGCTCAACTGGCCCGGGCGCGCATTACTTTCGCTGCGCTATACATATCTTGATGCGCGCGACTATGGCAATATTCCCTATTACCAGGACAAATTTCTGCCCCTTCGCCCGCGGCACCATGCGGTCGGCACTTTGACTCTGTTTTACGCCGATTTTCGGCTGATATCGACGGTCGAATACCGCGGCGCCGTTTTTCGCGACCGCTATAACAGCTATGTCTATTACCTCGCTTCAAAGCTACTCGTCGACGCCGGCATCGATTACATTTTCGAAAAAGGCGCGCGGCATACGCTGAACTTTACCGTGAAAAACATCACCGATAACCGCGATGTAGACCTCATCGGTTACACTGTACCCGGTAGGTATTTTCTCGTGAAGTGGATGGCGCAATGGTGAATCACGGCTCTCACCCCCTAACCCCGTCTCCTGAAGGAAGGGGGAAACCGCAGAGGCGCCTCTCCTTTCGGAGAGAGGTGGCACGAAGTGCCGCGGTGAGGTTCTGCGCGCTCCTGGTCTTTTTTACCGGTGCCTGCGCCGATTACGAACGGCCCGCGAAACCCGACGCGCCAGCAAGTGGTGTGATTCTGATTGCGGGTTCCGATTTTTCTTCGGGCTTTCTGAGTGCGATCGAACCGCAGACACTCAAGATCTACCGCGACATGCTGCCGATCTACAACGATGCTGTACCACGCTACGACGCCACGAACGCCGCGACATATATTCTGCAGCGAATGGGATCTGACTCGGTGAAGCGGCTCGATAACAGCCTCGGTTATGTTACCGCATACGAGCGTTCTGTCGGCACCAAAATGAATCCGCAGGATCTCACGCTGCTGCCGGGAAATGCTATGGCGGTGTCGCTCTATAACCGGAACACGATTCTGATTTTGAGCCGCAGCACCGGCGCGCAACTGAGCGAGATTGATTTGGGGCAATATGCCGATGCAGACGGTTATGCCGAAATCGGCGCCGTGCTCTATCAGGGTAGTTATATTTATGCACTGGTGCAACGGTTAAATCGCGCAGCCACGGATGCTATCTGGCCTCCGGTTGGGCAGAGTTACCTTTTGAAAATCGACGCCACGACGTTTCAGGTGAGTGAAATCCCCCTTACACACACAAACCCGGTTTCGCGACTGCATTTTCACGCCGGGCGCAATTCGCTGATTTTTGCCGCGCCGGGCCGTTTTGCGGCAAACTACGCGCTCGACGGCGCGTGCCTTGAATATTCGCTAACGACGGGTTTGTTGCAGACGCCGCCGATGACCGAGGTGCAGGCGGGTTATGAAATCGCCGATTGTAACATACAGAACGATGGCAGCGGTATTTTTGTCGGGTACGATGCGTCGCTGAACAGCGTATTTGGCAGTTTTAACACGCTCACGCATACGGTCACACGCGTCGCGGCATTTTTGTCATCAGCAAACGGCGGTTATTATCCTACGTTCTTGTTGCACTCGAATGGTAAGGTCTATCTCGCGGACAGGAATATCAACGCGCCGGGAATCCGCGTGTTTAGCGGGCCAACTTTAACTGAGGAAACAACAAAGGCGGCATACACAGGGCTGCCGCCCTTTTCACTCGAAGAAGTACCTTAAGAGTACTTCAGACCGATCTTACGGTAAATAAAACCGAGAAGCCAGGCGGGGCCGATCAGCAAAAACTGGAGGTCTTTGAAAAAAGACGGTTTTTTACCTTCGATCTTATGACCGATGAACTGTCCGATCCAGGCGAGAACAAATAAACCCAGAAACAGCATCCAGATCGGTGCGAGGTGCATTTTACCTACGACGCGGACACCGAAGAGCATCGCGATTGAAATCACGGCCATGCCCAGAAACATCCAGAACGAAAGCCGGATATAGAAAATGCTCGCAAACAAAATCACGACCCCGGCCCAGTTGCCGAGAAAGGAGAATTCTACGGGAACCCAGTTAAAAATACCTGCGCTGGGAATCGTCGTCAGCATGCCGAGTACCGTGAACAGAATCGTGGGCACACAGATCCAGTGGATCAGCTTATTGGTTTTGTTGCGGTGGCTTTCACCGTATTCATCCAACCATTGGTCTACTGTTTTCATGGCTATGCATGAACGGCAAAGCGCCGTTGTCAATCCAAATCAGGCGCAGCAATCAGGCCGGTCTAAGATTCAAGTTCTAAATGCAACGTTCTGTCCTTCGCTGACCTAAGCCGCATTTTCCGGTAGTTTGGGCGTTTGCGCCAACTACCGGAGAATTGCATGCGTCCGAAATTTCGCCATCTTACCCT
>JAFLED010000333.1 GCA_017302045.1 Spirochaetota bacterium | reverse complement strand
TTCAGAGGTATTGAGGTTATGGTTATAACGGTCGAGCCCCGCCGCGGCGAGAACTTTCGCCTTATCGCCGTCTAAAAGCCCGGCCGACAAACACACGCGCATACCCAATTCATCGGTGATGCGGCGGATAACCCCCGCGAGGCGTTCTGTACCGCTCACCGAAGGCCCGGTGCCCGACGTCACCATACAAAACCGATACGCGCCATTCTCTTTCGCCGCAACGGCATCGGCGAAAATCTCTGCCTCGCTCTTCAGCGGATAATCCTGGATGCCCGAACCCGCGTCTTTGCGCTGTGCGCAATAACCGCAGTCTTCGGCGCAACGGCCGTTTTTGATATTGTCGAGAATATGAATGCGTACGGTCTTGCCAAAGAATTTTTCGCGCTGCCTGGCCGCGCGTGCGAGATCGTCGTAAAGCGGCGACTGCCCGGTAAGAATCGCGAGGGCCTCTCTACGGTCGATGGTGCTGGGTTCTTTAGATTGCATAATTTTCCAGAATTTTGGCGATGGCGCTGAAAACTTTTTCCAGCGCAGCATCTGAAATGTTGTAAGGCGGCGTCACGTAGATTACATTGCCTAATGGCCGCAGGATTACCCCTTCGGCCAACGCCTGCGCTTTAAGCTCGCGCACTTTCGAAAACGTATACCCGGCTTTTTCGCCGCGCACGACAAGATCGGCGGCGCTGACGGCGCCGAGGCAGCGGATATCGGCGAGCTTATCGCTATAACGCTGCGCGAGATTCTGCCAGCATGCGCGCATATTTATTTCGAGCCGGCGCACGCGCGCGAGCGTGTCCTCTGCGTCAAAGATGGCGAGCGATGCCAGCGCCGCCGCACACCCGGGGGGATTTCCCGTCATCGTATGCCCGTGATAAAAAGTCTTGAGCGGATCTTCAGACACAAACGCGGCATGGATCTCTTTGGTTACCAGCGTTGCGGCAAGCGGTAAGACGCCGCCGGTAAGCCCCTTCGCAAGAGCGACGAGGTCGGGCTTGATGCCGGCCTTCTGGTACGCGAACATTTGCCCCGTGCGGCCCATGCCGGTAAAGACCTCGTCGAGCAGTAAGAGCACCCCATGCTTGCGCGCGAGCGCGGCAATGCCGCGCAGTACTTCTTCGCTCTGAAAGACCATGCCGCCTGCGGCGGCGATCAGGGGTTCGAGAATAATGCCCGCTACCGTTTCGTGGTTTCCCGCCAGGTAGACATCCAACTCATGCAGTGCCTCTGCTTTATACGCGAAACTTTTTGCATCGAAGAGCAGAGCCGAAAAGACGCGGTTAAACACCGAGTCACCACCGACGCTCATACTGCCGATCGTATCGCCGTGGTATGCGGCATCGAAGCGTATAAAACGCGTTTTCTGCTTCTGTCCGCTATTGTGCCAGTACTGCGCGGCGAGCTTCAGCATGACCTCGACCGCGGTCGAACCGTTATCCGAATAAAACACTTTGGCAAAATCGCCTTGGGTCAGCGCGAGCAACCGTTCGGCGAGCCGCAACGCGGGTTCGTGCGTGAAGCCGCCGAGCATGGCGTGATCGAGTTTTTTGAGCTGCTCGGTGATCGCGGCGACGATCTGCGGATGGTTATGCCCGTGAATGACCGTCCACCAGGAGGCAATCGCGTCGATGTATTCGTTACCGGCGACATCGTAGAGATATTCGCGGTCGCCGCGTTGGATCTCCAGTGGGTCGCCGGCCCCGAGTTGCGGCGTAAAAGGGTGCCAGATCATCAGATCAACCCTGCTAACTCGTCATCTGGATCGCAGGCTTCAGCGGCTTTGAGAAACTCAGCGGCAGACATGTGCGTTTCGGGCAACAGAAATTTCCCCAAAAAACGCGCGCCGGTCATTTCGGTAATCGTTTTTATGTTATCGGCAGCGAGCGGATTATCATGACCGATGAAATAAATGCCCGCAAGTGCGGTGCCGGCTTCTTGCAGCGCGCGCACCGAAAGCACAGTGTGGTTAATGGTTCCAAGCCCGGTTGCGGCGACCAGTACCGTGGGCAACGCGACCGCACGGATCAGATCGAGATTGGTAAAATAGCGCGAAAGCGGAACCATGAGCCCCCCGGCAAGCTCGATCACAACTTTTTGGCCGCGGAGCGTCTGGAGCGTCGCGGTGAGGTGGCCGGTGTCGATGCGCGCATTTTCACTTTCGGCCGCGAAGTGCGGCGATGCCGCGAGCTTGAAGCTGCAAATTTCCGGTTGAAAAAACGTGGCGTCGAGATTCGTTAAGCGTGCGATCGTCTCGCGGTCGCTCACTTCACCCGTCTGCACGGGTTTCAGATAACGCAGATTTTTTTGCCGCGCGTAGCGGGCCATCATCAGCGCCGAAAAAATTGTCTTGCCGACATCGGTGCCGGTACCTGCGACAAAGAATGCCATGCTAACTCAACAGACCCGCAATTTTTTTAAGGATATCAGAAGTTATACCGGCATTCAGCGAAATTCTGAGCCGCGATTCCTTGACCGTGGGCGGCCGGATCGCCTTGATGTGCAGGCCTGCCTGCTGCATTCTCGCGGCAAGGTTGAGAGCCTCTGTTTCGCTGCCGCAGAGCACGGGAACAATATGCGACGTTGAAGTGCCGGTTGAAAACCCGGAAGATGCAACAGCCTTTCGCAGGGCCATCGCCAGTGCAGCGATATGCGCGCGTTCCTGTTGCATTCGCTGCGCCAGCTCGATCGCCGTGAGTGCCGCGTAGGCAACGGCAGGCAGCGGCGCCGTCGAAAAGACGAAGGTGCGCGCATTGTGCAACAGAAACTTACGCGCCCGGGAACTGGCCGCGATCAGCGCACCCTCAAGCCCCAGCGCCTTGCCGAGTGTCGCCACCCGAAAATCGCATTCGGGGCCCGCAAGTCCCCCGCCCGGTTCACCATAGACACCGATCGCATGCGCGTCGTCGGCATAGAGCAAAGCGCCGTATTTTTCTTTCAACGCGGCAATGTCTGCAAGCGGCGCCCTGTCGCCATCCATGCTAAAAAGCGATTCGGTCACAATCAGCTTTTTCTTTGCCTTACTTTTTGCGAGTAACTCCCCGAGGTGCACAAGATCGTTGTGCCTGAAATAGACCTTGCGCGCACCGGAAAGCCGCACACCGTCGACCAGCGACGCATGCGCCAGTCTGTCGATAAATACATCATACGAAGCGTCACAGATCGCGGAAAGACATCCGACATTGGCGGCATAACCATTGGCAAAAAAAAGCGCGGCCTCGGCACCGACCCATGCGGCGAATTTTGTTTCAAGAGCGTCGAACACATCGCGGTGCCCGCGGATAAGCCGGCTTGCCGTCGACCCTGCGCCGTAACGGTCGATGCCTTCTTTTAGAGCGGTAACAAGCGCGGGATGCCGCGACAGGCAGAGATAATCGTTCGAGCAGAGGTCGATGCTACCCGGGGCGGCGACTTCGAGCTGCCGTTCGCGGTTGGTTTTCTGTAGTGTCTCGAAAAAAGCGGTGATA
>JAFLED010000332.1 GCA_017302045.1 Spirochaetota bacterium | reverse complement strand
TTATGCAGGGGGGATATATGGCTGCAGCATTCGACAATACGCTGGGACCGTTGTCGTATGTCGCCGCGCAGAAGCCGGCGGTCACACTCGATATGTCGCAGACATATCTGCGCGCTGCGCGCGCGGGTGATATCTTGTATTGCGAGGCAGAGGTGGTCACACGTGGTCTGAGGACCCTCTACATGACGGCCTCGATGTACGACGCGCGTAAAAAACTGATCGCCACGGCGCAGACGCAGATTCTGATACTCTAAATGCCCGAGCGTGTTTTACTTCTGGGGGCCGGTGGCAAAACCGGCGAATCGTATGCGCGGCTTTTGCAGTCGCATGGGCACCATGTGTTGTGGTATGATAAAAATCCACAGCAAATGCCTAAAAACCTCGACGCCTCGCTGCTGACGCATGTGCCGCACGATGCTCTGGATATGGAGCTGTTGCGCGATGAATTCACGCTGCTCACACTCACTCCCGGCGTGCCACTGGCGCAGCCCTTCATCGCTGCCGCGCGCGCCGCAGGCAAACGTGTGATTTCCGAGGTCGCCTATACCGCTCCTTATCTCAGTGGTTTTCGCATTATCGGTATAACGGGTACAGACGGCAAAAGCACGACCACGACGCTTGTCGCGCAGATTCTGCGGGCGCTTGGGCATGCGGCGATTGAATGCGGTAATTTTGGCATTCCGCTTTCGGAGATTGCGCTCGAAAAGCAGCGCTTCGAGGGAAAAATTCTTGCCTGCGAGCTTTCGAGTTACCAGCTCGAAGAGCCCGGCGAATTAAAACTCGACGCCGCGGTCTTTCTGAATCTCGCGCCCGATCATTTGAACCGGTATCGTTCGGTTGAAGAGTATGGTCTCGCGAAGTGGAATATCGCACATCGCTTGCGCACCGGGGCACCGCTTATCGTCGCGGACAAGCTGACCGAGGGAAAAACACCCTACTGGCTTGGCGCGCATCCGCTGGCTGCTTTCCAAAATCCGGTACTGGTGGTCGAAGATGAGAAACTCGTTTCACCGCATTTTTATTTCGATGGCAGTTGGCTCGTACGTTCGCAAAGCGGTAAAATCGCAGATATCGCGACTTCGGCCATCGCCGGCAGACATAATTACAGTAATTTACTTTTTGCGCTCGAAGCGGTGCGCGCTCTCATCGGCGAATTGCCCGCGGATAAACTTGCGGTGGCACTCGGGTCTTTGCGGCCGCTGGCGCACCGCTTTGAAGTGATTCCACAAAAGGTTTTTCCTCAGATTACCTTCATCAACGACAGCAAGGCAACCACGACGCAGGCGACGCTGACCGCACTCAAGAATACACGTGCGCCGGTTTTTATTTTCCTGGGTGGGCAGGGTAAAGGCGAACGTTATACTGAACTCGGTGAAACGTTAAAGAATATGGGGGCGCATGCCTGTATCTACGGCGAATGCAAGAACGACATGGCTGCCGATTTTCAGGCGGTCGGATTTACCGCTTTCACGCTGCATGAAAACCTGTTCAAGGCATTTCACACCGCGAAACGCATGGTCATGCAGCGCAAGTACGATCAGGCAACGTTACTGCTTTCGCCCGCGGTAACTTCATGGGATCAGTTTAAGAGTTTCGAAGAGCGTGGCGATCATTTCCGTGCGCTCGTGGAATCGCTCGATAAAGGCGTCTCAGAACTTCCTTAGATAATCGTCAGCGATTGCAGAATTTTTCCGACCAGCGCAGCTTCTTCTTTTTCGGGTTCGCCCTTGCAGTTATAGAGCGCGAGCACAAAGATATGATTGCGCTCGGCCATCAGAACAAGGTAAAAATGGCCGCCGGCACGGTATTCGCATGCGCCCATGTGCGTGTTATCGCGTACAAAAAACTGGGCAGCCTCGTCTGAGATGCCTTGTTTTGAGAGGAAAAGCGATAGTTTTTCGCCGAGGTCTTTACCCTGTAGAAACGGTGAATCTTTAATTAACTGCGCGTTGGCTGCTCCCGTCAGGTTTGCAGCCATCACCTGCAGCGCGCCGCCATAGGGGCTAATACCGTCGAAAAAACTCGGGATGCCCTCGACAACTTCCATCTCCCACGTGCGCGGGTATTCGAGCGAATACCAGTTCTCGGGTGAAACGAAGGTCTGTGTCGAGGCCATCTTAATCCAGATTCTTCTTGTAATCTTTGTAAGAGTTGCGTGCGGTCAGCGCGAACAGACGGATGAACCCCTCGGCATCGAACTGGTTATAGACGTCTTCTTTTTCAAAAGAAGCCAGCGCGGCGCTGTAGAGCGAATTCGGCGATTTACGCGCGATGACCTGCGCGGTGCCCTTATAAAGTTTGAGTTTTACCGTGCCGTTCACGACGCGTTGTGTCTGGTCGACGAATGCCTGCAGGGCCTCGCGCTCGGGCGTGAACCATTGGCCGTTATAGACCAGCCGCGCGTATTTGAGGCTGAGCTCGTCTTTGGTATGCTGCAGGTTGCGCTCAAGTGTGATCGATTCGAGATCGCGGTGCGCGAGGCTCAGAATCGTACCGCCCGGCGTCTCGTAAACACCGCGCGACTTGATACCGACGAGCCGGTTTTCGACGATGTCGATACGGCCGACGCCGTGTTCGCCGCCGATTTTGTTGAGATGCATGAGCAGCTCGAAAGGGGGCAGCTTCTTGCCGTTCACGGCAACTGCATTGCCTTTTTCGAAATCGATCTCGATGACTTCGGGTTTATCCGGCGCTTTGTCGGCGCTCTTGGTGAGAATAAACATGTCTTCTTTGTATTCATGCCACGGGTCTTCGAGTACGCCGCCTTCATAGCTGATGTGCAGCGCGTTGCGGTCCATCGAATAGGGTTTTTCGGCCGATGCCGTTACCGGAATATTTTCCGCTTTGGCGTACTGTATCAGGTCTTCGCGGCCGCGGAAATTCCACGTGCGCCAGGGAGCCACGATCTTGAGATCGGGTTTTAACGCCATGAAGGTGAGTTCGAAGCGCACCTGGTCATTACCCTTACCGGTGGCGCCATGCGCGACGGCATCAGCGCCTTCTTTTTCGGCGATTTCAACCTGGCGTTTCGCGATGAGCGGGCGTGCAATCGAGGTACCGAGAAGATACCGCATTTCATAAACCGCCGACGCGCGTATCATCGGAAAAACATAGTCGCGTACAAACTCGGCGCGTAAGTCTTCGATATAACATTTTGAAGCACCGGTCTTTGCCGCTTTGGCGTCGAGCCCTGTCAGTTCTTCTTCTTGTCCGATATCGGCGCAGTACGCGATGATTTCGGCGTTGTAGGTTTTTTTCGCCCAGTGAAGAATCACTGAGGTGTCGAGGCCTCCCGAATAGGCGAGTACGATCTTTTTGATGTTCTGGTTGCGCGCGTCGTTCATGCATCCGCATCGCGGAAACCAAACACGCCGTAAATTAGTAAGGCAGCGCGCGTACCTGCATGCGGTTGTTACCGCCGTCGGCGATCCAGATATAACCGTTGTCGAAAATCAGGCCCTTGGGGAGGTTAAAGGCTCCTTGTCCTGTGCCCGCGCCGGCACCGGTACAGCCACAGGTGCCGGACAACCCCTGGCCC
>JAFLED010000331.1 GCA_017302045.1 Spirochaetota bacterium | reverse complement strand
GAAACAGGCGGCTCGGCGATCGTATAACCAAAGTCGGGATTCTTCTCTTCTTTCGCTGCGTTAAATTCTGCGAGGGTCGGGTTCGCGCCGAGACGGCTTGCCAAATCATAGACCGGAGCCTGTGCATACGGATTACCATAATAGACAGATATGGCATCGTTGGCGCTAAAATTTGCCGGCACTTCGAAGACGAGACTTTCTGAAAAAGACCAGGTTTCAAACGTGTCTATGGTCAGCGGCATATCGTCGCCATATTCAATCTCGATTTTCAGCTTTCGCGCACGGTTCCCCTGAAAATCAAAGTCGATAGCGGCCTGTTTATCGGAGCTGTCTTTACTGATGACACGGCTCTCGGTGAGACTGTAACGCCGCGTTGCAGCGGTCTGTTCGTACACACGCACCGCACGGCGAAAACGTGGTTCTTTAAACTGAATCCGCGCGCGACTCAGCTTGCGGCCATCAGGATTATTAAAATAGACGACCGAATATTTAATGTCTTTATTAGTCTCTTGTCTGAGCGATGCAACATCGACAGGTATCTTAATCTCCGCATTTTTTTGCTTCGGGTAGGCCGTCACCGACTGAATCTCGAATGCCCCGGGAGGTGAAATTTCGAGCCGCAGGTTTTTAACTTCGGGCAGATTCAGATTGAGTTTCAGATTGTTCTCATCGCGGTGCCGGAATAACTTCTGTTCGTCGAGCGGCCAGGTCGCGCCATTTTTATCCGTCGCATAGAGCGCAACTGTCGCTTCGAATCTGTCGTCGCGCGCGAGTTGCAATCCCCCGTACACAAACCCCGCGGGCAGCGCGGGCATTTTCAGCACATACGTCTGTTTGGTCTCAGTGGTGTCGGCATAGGTTTGTTCGGGGAAAAGAGTGAGATTCGTCTTGTCGTCGGTAACCTGCGTCTGCAAAACATACGGCAAAAATCTTTCTCTAAATCTCAGACGAATATCGTGATCACCCGAATGACGGTAAATTTCATCGTCGAGCCCAAGCCGGCCGAAAACCTGCGCGCCCTTGACCGGGCTGATTTTTGCGGAGTCTGCGGGCTGAATTTTTTTGACATAGTGATAACCTTTAACCGTCTCTGCCCTGAGTTCGGCGACACCCAAAAAACCCACGAAAGTGCAGAGCCACACCGCTGATTTACCGAAGGATTTCATAAGTTGCTCCCTGAATTTCTGATACATAAAGCTGAGTACAACAAGCGCCGCCCCTAATGACAGGCCCGCGATGATGCGGGCAATAAGACTGAGCGTCCAGATGTCATAGAGGTACAGCTTTAACACCAGGCAGACGGCGAGCACGAACCCTGTCTGGCGGATAAATCGGTTCTCCGAGGTAAATCCGCGCAGGAGAAATACTGCCGTATAAAACGCCAGCACATAAGAGTAGCCGAGATTGCGGTAATGCATATCTGAAACCAGCAGATCGACCTGCGCACAGGTGCCCACGATCAGCATCGCTACGGCAAATACGCCGGGAATTTTCCAGTACCATTGCCCACCCAGGCGGCGCGCGGCAAAATGCGCATAGGTAAGAATGCCTGTAAACACCAGAAACATCGCGAAGCGGTAATTCAAAAACGCCAGCGGCGCATCGTCGAAGTTGAAAAGCGACAGGCGAAAAGCCACGATTAGCGCCAGCGGCAGCGATGTAATATACGACAGCGTAAACTGACGCGCAGCAAAGAGGTAGGTATAAAACGCCAGCGACAGCAACAACGCGAGCGTCAGATCATTGCGCGAATAATATGCGACAACGGCGGCGACCGCGGCGAGTTTGAAAGCGGTGAAGAGAATAATCCCGGGATATGCCGCTGTTTTTCCCGTGGTTGCCGAAAATTTACCGGCAACGATAAACTGCGACAGGGGTAAACCGGCGATTGCAATCAGAAAATGCGGCGCGTATTCCGGAAAATGCTGCGCGACAACCGCGTAACCAAAACCACTGTAGAAATAGAACGCGAGAGGAAAAAGCACCGCGGCCACGACCGGCAGCGGCCCGCGCTGCAAACTCCGCAGCGGATTCTCTGAAAACAGGTAGAGGATACTCACGGCGGTCAGGAAAGAAAACTGAATAACAAACGAACTCTCAGCGCCGTTTGCGCCATACCAGGCGCTCCACACTCCCGTATTCAGAAACAGCATCAGACCGGCCGAGATGCGCCAGTGAAATTGCCGTTGTATTAGATGATACCCAAGGTTCACCAGCAAAAGGTAGAAGAACAGAAAACGGTATGAATTTTCACCCTGCGAAAACGCGACGGGTAACCCGAAGGCGCCCAACAGAGAAAACGCAAAGAGCGACTGCGAACGCGTGCGGTGCGATAACAAAAAACCCGCCGCAAGCACAAGCGCCAGATAAACGAAAGCCTCGTTGCGCCCGAAAAGATCGTATACATAATAGCCGGTGAAAATCGTGATTAAAAAACCAGCGATAGAGCCGCCGAGGAGCGCCAGAGGCAATGCCTGGAATTTTTTCTGAGCGGCCTTCAGCCCCAGAAAACCCAGCCCCGCCGAAATCAGCAATCCCGAAAAAATTTTACCCGATTCGTTAACCCAGTGATTATCGAAAGCATACTTCACGAACCACGACAACGCGATGACAATCGAGAGAATACCGGCTTTGCCGAGAATGTTGCCGCCGAAAAAAAGCTCCCACTCCTGCGATTTTTTCTTCGGAGCGGCAGGTACGGGCTTTACAACGGCGACAGGTTTTGGCGCCGCTGCGGCGGCAATCTCTGAACCGGATTCACTCTTGAGCAGCGAAAGCTCGGCGCCAATGGCGTCAATTTGCCGCTGCGCGTCGGCGAGCTTTTTTTCAAGCAGTTCGATGCGATCGACGGCCATTTCTCATATTGCGGAAGGCAATCCGCAACGCAATCTTTTTTAGCCCACTACCGTATGACGCCGACCGGCTTATTCGGTCATGTGCGTCGTGACGCCGACATGGCCACCCGCGAGCCATTTGTCGCCGGTACGCCACAGGCTCGAAAGCACCAGCTGGCGAATGAAGAAAAGCTCTTTCGGCAATTTATCATAAACGCGGTCGAAGAACTCTTCGTGCTGTAACACCTCGTCTTTGTAGAGACGTGTGTCGATTGTCATCAGATCGTTGAACTGCTCGCGTGTGAAATTGAGTCCCGTCCAGTCCATCTCTTCGTAGCGCGGCATCCAGCCGAGGGGGCTCTCCACCGCGGTGCCTTTGCCATGCACACGGTCGACGATCCAGTTGAGCACGCGGGTATTTTCGCCGAAACCCGGCCAGATAAACTTGCCGTCTTTGTCTTTGCGAAACCAGTTGACGAAAAACATGCGCGGGGGATTTCCCAATTCGCGGCCCATCTGCAGCCAGTGGTTGAAATAGTCTGCCATGTGGTAGCCGCAGAAGGGCAGCATCGCGAACGGGTCGCGGCGTACCTGGCCGATGGTGCCCGCAGCTGCCGCTGTCATCTCTGAGCCGATCGTCGCGGCGAAATAGACACCGTGGTTCCAGTTGCAGGCCTGAAAGACAAGCGGTATCGTTGTCGAGCGGC
>JAFLED010000330.1 GCA_017302045.1 Spirochaetota bacterium | reverse complement strand
CCCGACCTGGGCGGACTCCTCTGTCATGGTGGGCAGCTTCGGGATATTCTTCACGCTGTTCCTGATGTTCATCCGTACGATTCCATCGATTGCGCTCGCCGAAGTCAAAGCGGACGAGACAAACGACGCTTTAAGTAAGCAACACCACTAAGGAGAAATATGTTATCCATTGCTGAAATTAAACGCGGTCTTTTCTCCTACGAAGAGGTTACGCAGGGTTTCATCGCCTCATTCAAATCGGCGGCAGATCTGCTCAAAGCGGCAGAAAAAACCAAACAGGCGAATGTCAAGAGCTTCGATTGTTTCACGCCCTGCCCGATACACGGTCTCGACCATGCGATGGGTCTTAACCGCTCATGGATTCCAGTCATGACGTTTTTGGGCGGAATCATGGCGCTGATACTGGGCCTTGCTTATATCGGCTTCATCGACGTGCTGAACTGGCCGATTGTTTACGGCGGTAAGCCATTCTTCTCATGGCCTGCATACATTCCGATTTTGTTCGAGCTGACGATTTATTTTGCCTCTGTATTCACAGTGGTCTCGGTGTTGGTGCTCGGTAAACTCGGCAAAATTGGCCGTAAAGTGCCAGCAAAAGGTGTTACCTCCGATGTGTTTGCCATCTGGATCGGCGACGCGAACCTCTCGAAAGCGGATGTAGAGCGTATACTCTCGGGGCTGAATGCCCAAATCGAAGAGGTGAAACCATGAAACAAGCCCTCGTTGCAACAGCACTGGCGCTCACACTCGTAGCGTGCGCAGACATTCGCCGCGAATATCATTATTTCGACGATATGCATTATTCACCGGGCGGAGACACCGCAAAATTCGATAACCGCGGCAAACGCATGTACGACATGCTCGAGCCCGAAAACACGATTGCGTATAACGGCGCACCGGCGTACCCGTATAAAAAAGATGCCGACGTTGAACTGGCGGCGCGCGAGTTGAAGGCGCCAGCGACCGTGGATATCAAACGCGGCGAAAAGAAATACCAAATCTATTGCGCTCCGTGCCATGGCGCACAGGGCTATGCAGATGGTGCTGTCGCAAAGAAATTTGCCGGTGTGCGTCCTCTGGCTACCGCAGCAGGTAAAGCAGCGGAACGCGCAGAAGCTTTTCCCATCTCGAAGATATACCACATTGCAACTGCTGGTCAGGGTTTGATGCAAGGTTATGCACCGCAGGTGCAGGAACAAGACCGCTGGAATATTGCGGCCTACATCAAGAACGAACTGCAAAAGAAGAAATAGTCGGGCAAAGGAAACTATATGAAATTTGTTCTACCGGATAAAAACTACAAGATTCTCTGGGGCATGGTTGGCGTGGGAGTTATCTCTCTGGCCGCAGGCTTCGTGATTTCAACCGATCGCGCCTGGCTCGCCCTGCTCAGTACGGGTTATTTTATACTCTGCATTTCGCTCATCGGCCTGCTATTCGCCGCAATCCAGTTCATTGCCGGCGCAAAATGGTCTGTCGTCCTGCGCCGCATTCCTGAAAACTTTATTGCTCCCCTGGGGGTTGCAATTCTGCTGATCGCGATTGTAGGTATCGCAGGCGCACTGCACCTCAACCACGTTTATGAGTGGATGGATCCCAAGATCGTCGCGCACGACGAGATTCTGCAACAGAAGAAAGGTTATCTCAATGTACCCTTCTTTATTGCCCGCCTGGTTTTCTACTTTGGCATCTGGTTTCTCTTTGGGCACCTGATCCGCAAAACGTCTGCCGCGCAGGATAACGCTAAGGACGCAGCGACGAAGCTGAAACTCGTGAAGCTCTCTGCGGGTTACACCCTGTTCTTCGCGTACTCTTTCATGCTGGCCTCGATCGATTTCGTCATGTCACTGCAACCGCATTGGTTTACGACAATGTTTCCCGTATACTGCTTTGCAAACGGCTGGTTCGGTACTCTTGCGGCGATCATCATCATTCTGGTTATCGTTCAGAACAACGGCGGTCTGAAAGACGTGAATGAAGAGCATATGCATGACCTCGGCAAATGGCAATTCATGTCGACGGTCTTCTGGGCTTACATCGGTTTCAGTATGCACATGCTGACCTGGTACGCAAACATGCCAGAAGAAACCTACCTGCTCGAACTGCGCTTGCAGGGTATCTGGAAGATATTTACCGTTACATTGTGGATTCTGCACTTCCTGATTCCATTCTTCATTCTGCTGTCACGCGACGTCAAGCGCACGCCTAAGCGCCTGGCTAAAGTCGCCTGGTATATTCTCTTCGTCAGCTTCGTAGACATCATCTGGGTGGTTTATGGTTCAGCCCTGGGGCATGCGAATGGCCCAAGCAAAGTCAACACCTTCCCCGTAGGCCCGCTTGAAATCGGCGCGTTTTTGGGTGCAGTGGGTATCTTCGGTATCCTCTTCTTCAAGGCTTTTGCGAAAGGCAACGAAGCACCAACGGGCGATATCGATTACGAAACCTCGCGGCATTTTCACCAGACTTTCTGATTTGCGGGGCGCAGGGAGCGAACGAGCTCCCGCCGCGCAGAGGCGGTTGTATAACAACCTCTTTGCGCTCGTCGCCCTGTTTCAAAACGGGAGTTTGTCCTTAACCGCGGGCATGGTGTAACGGTAGCACAAAAGCCTTCCAAGCTTTTAGAGAGGGTTCGAGTCCCTTTGCCCGCTCAAATTAACTGATGTTTACAGGCCTCATCGAAGAAGTCGGATTCATCTCTGATATCCAGCTCTTACCAAACGGGAAGCGGTTTCGCATTGCCTGCAAAGACATTTTGAACGATGTGCGCATCGGCGACAGCATTTCGGTCTCAGGTGCCTGCCAGACAGTCGAAGAATTCAATGCCGAAGGTTTTACCATCTTTTCTATTCCCGAAACGCTCGCTGTGACGAACTTCGCGCATTTCAAAAGCGGTACCCGTGTAAATCTCGAACGCGCGCTGCGCATGGGCGACCGTTTGGGCGGTCATCTCGTACAGGGACACGTCGAAGGCATTGCCAGAGTCCTCGATGTCCGCAAGGCCGAAGCGGTAGATATTGTGCTCGAATACTCATCTCCTTATATCATCGCCAAGGGTTCGGTGTGCCTCGACGGTATCAGCCTCACAGTCATGGAGAAAATCGACGCTGCGCGCTTTCGCGTTCAAATTATTCCCGAAACCATCCGCAAAACGAATATCGGGGATTGGCAGCCGGGGACATTGGTGAATATCGAAGTCGATTATATCATCAAATCCCTCGACCAGGTGCGGCGCCAGACAGCGGGTTGAAAAAGTTGTCCTGCGGCGCAGATCACGGCGCCCGGTAAGTAGCCATTCGCCCGGGATCGGGCACCAGCAGCCTTACTTTCAGCGAGCCCGGATTCGGATTAAAACCGGAATCGTTAATCGCTACATAGTCAAGTTTTCCGAGTTCGGTGACCACCATTTTCCGCAAAATGTAATTTCCGATACCGTGCACAATCTCTACTTCGCTTTCGCCGGCAAAAAACAGCCGCTCGATCTCAGCGAGCAGTTTATTCCTTGCCTCGTCGTAACGCATTTGGCGGATATAAATTTCAGGAAGAGCAGACATCTATGCGGTGCACCTTTTTGATTCTGAGCCTGAT
>JAFLED010000033.1 GCA_017302045.1 Spirochaetota bacterium | reverse complement strand
GTATCTCTACGGCATCGGTAAAAACGACCGCATCGAATTCGGGCCCGGCATCTGGCATTATATCCGCCGCGACTATTATATCTATTCGAATGACCAGTACTCGCTGTCTGAGACGCCGGAGTTACCGGTTTCAGCGGCTTCGAAAGCCTTCTACCAAAGCCAGCAATATTCGACGCATGCTCTGACCTTCACTGTCAACACGCGTAACGGCAATTTCGCGCCGATGCGTAACTTCAGACGTTATCTTTTTACCGAAGACCAGTTCGAGGGTTTAAGAACTTCGTCGAAAATCGTCTACGCAAACCCCTCGTTTGGGCTTTCAGACCATTATCTGGCACCTTCATTCGGCGCGGCATACCAGAGGAATTTTTTCGACCAGAAACTGCGGCTCGAAACCAGCGTCGCACGGCAGGCTATTTTCTGGTATAATGGCGCGCCTTACCCCACCGACGATCTCTGGGCATTCGACCTGCGCGGATTTTATTTCACGCGTTACGGTACTCTGGCGCTGCGCGGGTATCTTGCCAAAGGCAGTCATCTCACGAAAGATAAGCGCGAAGATATCGCGGGTCAGTTGCGCCGCGGCTTTTCATACGGTTCTGTTTACCCGAGTGCCGGGCACTTGACCTCGATCGAATACCGTTCGCCTGGTTTCAAGCTCCCCTATTTTCTCGTTGCCGGGGTTCTCTTTTTCGACTATGCCGGCGTGGGTGAAGTATTGAATGCGCTCACCTATTATTCGATTGCGGGGTTTGGTCTGCGAACCATGCTGCATGAATTCGATAACAACGTGTTTCGTATCGATTTCGGCTTCAACCTCAACGAACCTGAAATCAACCTGCTCAACGCGTTGCAATTCGGCGTCAGCCATACCTTCTAATTGACGCGGCGCTTGAGTTTTGCACAGGGCTTCATGTCCTGGCTGCGCAGCGCCGCAATTTGGTTGGTACTGACGGGAATCATCGCCGGCGCAGTCTGGCTGTTCTGGGGTCAAGACCTCGAAAAAGCCTGGAAAAAGGCGCGCGAAAATCCGTCCGTCAAAGAGAAAGAAAAAATCGCCAAAGAGATTCCGAAAGAGATCGCAAAGAAAAAAGCCGCACTACAAAAGGCGGATGTCCCCCGGCCCAAAGAAGCTGTCGACAGGGCAAAACAGTCGTATGAGACTGCGAAGCAACTGCCGCTGAATGCGAGCGCTGAATGGCAAAAGACGCGCAGCGGCGCCGAAGGTCTTGTCGAAGCGCAGAAGCGCGAAAACACCCGCGATCTGCAGGCTTTGGGTGTGAAAAACGATGCTCGTATGGTCGAAATTCTGAAACAGCTGAGGCTATATAAAGAACCTAAAACAGCGCTGTTTCCACCGGAGCCGCCGCCGATAAAAAAGAGCGATACCACTACAGGCGCCAGCGGTCTTCAGGAAAAGAAAACCGGTAAAGAAACCGCTAAACCTAAACGGGAATCTGAAAAGAAGAAGAAAGAACCGCTGCGGCCGATGCTCTGACGCGAAGTCAGGGAGGCGGCACCACGACTTTGATTGCGCCCGGTAGAATCGTAAACTCGACCGGGGCTTCGCCCGGCATCTCGCCGTCGCAATCGAGCAAAGCGCGTGCATCCGATACAATGCTTACATGCTTCGCGCGATGAACTGTGACGCCGGGCTCGAAGATATGCGTGCCGTTGCGTACCTTTTGCATTTTTGCGACCATTTCAAGTTTGCTCATCTCGCCGAGCATCACGACGTCGAAAAGTCCGTCGTCGGGTATCGCATTGGGAGCGATCTTCATGCCGCTGCCGAAATACTGGCCGAGCGCAACGATGACACCACTATAGTTACCGTCGAATTTTTGTTTCTTATCGAGAACGATGTCGAGTTTTTTGTTTTTGTAGCCGATAAGCCCGCGCAGTGTCGCAATCTGGTAAGACACGAATGCACCGAGGCGTTTTCCCTGTCGCTCCAGAATCTCGATAACCTCACCGCCGATGCCGATATCCGCGATGTTGATAAAGATGCGTTTTTTTCTGCCACCTTCGGTGGCGGTAAATTCGACGAGGCCGGCGTCAACCGTGCGCGTATGCCCGGTCTGTAGAATCTGCAAGGCAATCGCCGAGGAACGCGGAATGCCAATCGTCTTGGCATAGTCGCTGCCCGAACCGGCGGGTAGAATGCCCAGCGCCGGTGCCTGTTTTACCGGCTTTAGTGCCTTGCCTTTTGCGTCGAAAAAGCCCGCGGCGACTTCGCTAATCGTGCCGTCACCGCCGACGGCAACGATGAGATCGCTGCCGGCTTCAACGGCGCTGCGTGCGAGTTCTGTCGCGTGCAGCTTACGTTCGGTGAATTGGATTTTTGCGTTGCCGTAGATCGATTCGATCTCCGCAAGCAGTTGTTTGAGTTGTTTGTCAGATTTACCGCCCCCCGCCTGCGGGTTGACGATAAAAACGGCGGACTCTTTACGCTGCTTGCGGCTGGCCATGCTGAATTAATTACCGCCGGGTGCGTCGGCTGGTTTTGTTTCTTCGCTTTTTGTCTCGTTTTCTGCGGCGAGGGCTTTTTGCGCGACTTCGATAAACTGCGATTTGCCCTCTTTTACGATGGCTTCGAGTTCTTTTTTGCCCGCCGCTTTTTTCGCCGCGTCGCTGGTTGCGTATTTGCGCAATGCGGTTTCGAGCTCAACACCCTGACCAATCGCCGCAGCATCATAACTTACGCCTTCAACCTGCGCCCACTTTTGGTCTACCCATTTGGAGTTTTCTTTCGCAAAACCCCAGCCTTCGTTGATGTTTGAACCGAAACGGATTTTTGCCCAATCGGCTTTTTCTTCTACAATAAAGCCCACCTGACCTGCGGGAACAGTTGCGAGTTTTTTACCCGATGCCTGGTTGATGCTGAAGACATCGAGCGGGCGAATTACCACGAATGCCTTGGATTCAAGGTGACTTGCGTCGAAGAAACCCTGCTTGCCCGTAGTACGTTCAATTTTCGCCCAGCTTTTCGATTTCGCGTCTTCTTTAACCGACGGGGGTGTAACGATCTCGAGCACGGTAACCATTTCGCCGCGGTTCAGGTATTCGCTGGCCTTGCTGGCGCCGATTTGGTCATAGAGGCCAGTGCCATATACCGCATAAGCGATTTTTGCCTGCGCCTTAGGCGCTTCGTTTTCTTTTTTCTTGCCGCAATAGCCCGCGAGGGTTGCGGCAAAAACCAGTGTCATTGTTTTGAGTCGAAGATTTTTCATGGAGTGAAGCACCGCATGCGCCGAGATATTCCGTCAATAAAGAAAACCCAAGCCCGCCATATTAATTCGCCGGCAAAACCGGCTGAAAGCGCATGCCCGCCGCAAAGAGCAGAAAGCAGATACCGACGATCAGCGCATAGATGTAGATAACCCACAGAGCTGTGCGCGGGGCGAAGACGAGGGCTTCGGAGCCCGCTGCCTGCCGGCGGCGAATAACGGGATGCACAACGGCAAAATAGCTGAACAGTGCCAGCGCGGTACCCGCAACGATGTCGGCAAAAAAATGCTGGCGGAGCGTCAGCGTTGAAACAGCGATCAGCGTCGCGCCGGCAACACCCCACAGCGCGACGCGCCGCGACAACTTCATACAGCAGGCGACGGCGAATACCGCGTTCGCGACGTGCAGACTGGGAAATCCGTTCACGGGTTTGTCGAGAATATAGTTCAGCGCGACGCCCCAGTAGAAAAAACTCTCTTGCGTGGGGATTCCGGGCCGCGGCACGCGCACCGGCAAAAAAATGAAGAACGGCAGCGCAATGATACTGCACAGCAGAAATCCGAAAATGACGCGCCAGAGAATTTCACGGTCTTTGATGGTGAAGAGCGGCAAAAAGACAAATACATAGATGAGGGCATAGGCAAGAATTGTCCAGGGAGCGAACGGCAGCCAGTTATCGATGAAAAAAGCCAGATTGATTCCCGGCCGCTCACCGTAGGCGAGATTCGGAACCATATAAATGGGAAATGCCACCAGCATCGCGCCAAGACCCAACACAAAGTTCTGACCCGGTAAGGGTAAATTCTGGAAAAACCGCACCATGAGCGGGCTTGTCGTATTTTTGCGTGACTCTGCGTCTATAAAAGAATTACATCCGTTCGAGGTTCTATGAAATACAAAATTGCTGCCGTTCTTTTTGCCCTGAGTTTTTCATCTGTCTTTATCGCTTTAGGCGCCGAAGAAGAGAAACTGCAGGTGATTGAAGTGAAGCAAGGCGATACGCTGTCGAAGATTTCTAAAAAATACCTCGAGGATCCAAGCCAGTGGCCAGCGCTGCTTAAATATAATAAAGTCGCAAACCCGAACCTCATTCAACCAGGCATGAAACTCAAGGTGCCAGCCAACCTCGGTAAAAAACCCGCTGCCGTCGTGATTTATAAATCGGGCAAAGCACAATACGCGCGTGCTCAAGAAAATACCTGGAAAGAGATCATGATCAAGCTTGGCCTCTACTCTGAAGATCAGGTCAAGACCGGCCCGCTTTCGACGGTGCACCTGCAGCTTTCGAACATGACAATTCTGCGCCTGCAACCTGAAACCTTCATTATCGTAAACAAGGTCGACAAGAGCGGTAAAGAAACCATCTTCACATTGCAAGAGGGCCGTCTGCAGGCGCAGGTTGAGAACATGCGCAAATCGGGTGGCCAGCTTGCGATTCGCACGCCGTCGGCCGTCGCCGCGGTGCGTGGTACTGTTTTCGAACTCAGCGCCTCGAAAAAAGAATCCGGCCTTGCCTGCCATGAGGGCCAGGTGGATGTCTCTGCGCAGAAGGTGACTGTCGCCGTGCCTCAGGGCATGGGTACGTTTGTGGAAAAGGGTAAGGCGCCAGTGAAGCCATTCAAGTTGCCTCTACCACCGCAGATTTCTCCCGCGGATATTTGATTACTTTTGTGCCGCCGCGCTCAGCGGCACTGTGATAAACAAGTCGGCTCGGCGGTTTTTCTGCTGTTTGAAGTAGGTATTGTCTTTCGCATAACGCGGCCGTGATTTTCCGGCGCTGGTGATCCTGATGTTTTCGTCTCGCACACCTTTTTCGAGCAATAGTTTCTTTGTATGGGCGGCGCGCTTTTCACCCAGATGTTTGTTGTAAGACGCCGTGCCGCGGCTATCGCCGTGACCGACGATAAGCAATTTCGCACGGGGATGCAATTTCAGCCTCTCGGCAACTAGCTTTAGAAATGCCTCTTCATCACCGACGAGCTTGTCATGGCCATCGGTCGCGAAATACACGCGCCCCAAAAAGCGCAAACCCGATTTTGGTTTCGGTACAGTTTGCGCAGGTGATGTTTCCTTTTTTTCGGTAGTTGCGACGGGCGCAACAGGTTGCAGCGAAGCGCGGTAGATATCGAAGCCACCGATGCCGCCTAGCCGATCGGAGGCAAAATAGATTTTATTTCCCCTTGCCGTGAACGACGGCGAGATATCATGCGCTGCGGAGTTAAACGGTGCGCCGATGTTTTTCGGTTTTGACCATGCGGATTCAGCTATCTGCAATGCCCCTGTTTTTATGTCGGCAATCTTTATAACGGTCTCAGAGGAGTAAAGGTCATAGCCACCCATGCCACCGGCAAGATCTGAAGCGAAAAATAACGCTGTGCCCTCTGCATTCAACGCGGGGGTAATTTCCGATGCTTCGGAATTGATTGCTGCAAGGTTCTGTGCTTCGCGCCATTCACCGGTGGCAGAGTCACGTTCACTCACCCAGATGTCGTCGCCGCCCTTGCCGCCGGGGCGATCCGAAGAAAAAAAGAGAAAACGACCATCGGTTGAGAGTGCCGGCATGCGATCATGGTAGTCGGTGTTGAGTTCAGCGATGGGTACCGGTTCGAGCCATTTACCGTTGCGCCAGATCGAATAGTAAAGATTCGTTAAACCAGGGCCGCTGCGCCCCTGCGCCGCTGTCGAGGCGAAGACCATCTCAATCTCTTGAGGGGCTAGCACGCGCAGGGCTGGTTGCCCGTCGAATTCATCGGAGTTCACGGGTAGCCCAACATTTTCAGGCTTTTGAAAGGTGACGGGGGACTTCCCCTTTTTTTTCGCCGGGTTTCGGCCGAACCAGAGATCGTTATTGTCATTACCCTGCGAGCTTTGGCGGTCAGACTGAAAAAACAGATATTTTTCATCGGGGGTAATGAAAGGCGCCTCTTCGTTTGCAGCACTGTTAATAGGCGCGCCGAGGTTCTCTGCCTGTGGATTCAGAGCGGCTGGCTTTAGGAACACCGCAGGGTATAAAGAGAGGATAAGCGTTAAACTGTATCGGTACATAGTTCGGTGGGCCAGCCACAGTCTGCCAGGCTGCCGAGTAAAGCCTGAAATCGCAGAATGCAGACGGAATAAAGATTTAACCGTTTGGTTAATTTTTGTGGGCAAAAATCGTCTGGCGTATTATTTTGTAATTTATGAATATAGCCGCGTTTTCGATTAAACGCCCGATTTTTGTCGCCAGTTTAGTCATTCTCATGCTCTCCACCGGTTGGGTTTCGCTGAAGCGCATCGGCGTTGACCTCTTTCCCGATGTGAATATCCCATTTATTACCATCATGACCACGTATGCCGGTGCGGGTCCCGAAGAGATTGAAACGCTGATCTCGAAGAAGATCGAAGAAGAGGTTTCTTCGATTTCGGGGCTCAAGCGCGTGAGTTCAGACAATCAAGAGGGTGTTTCGATCGTCATGTGCGAGTTTTACCTCGGGCAAGACATTAAAGAAGCCGAACAGCAGGTGCGAAACAAGCTTGGTCGCGTGCGGCGCGACCTGCCCGAGGGTATCGACGAACCGCTGATCCAGCGTTTCGACCCTGCCGACCAGCCGATCATTCGTCTTTCGGTTGCGGCCGACATGCCTTCGGCAAAGCTTTATGACTATGTCGATCAGCGTATCAAGCCGCGCTTCGAGCAGGTTCCGAATGTGGGCGCCGTGCGTATCTCGGGCGGTCAAAAACGCGAGGTTCAGGTCGAAGTCGACCGTAACCTCCTGAACTCTAACCAGATGACGCTGACGTGGATCGCCAATAACCTGCGGTCATACGGCGCGAACGTGCCGGTCGGTAAAAAAGAAAGCGGCGATAAAGAAATTGCCTTCCGTACCATGGGTCGCTTCGAACGCCTCAAGCAGATCGAAAATACCGTAGTGTCTTTCGGCGGCGACGCCGGCAGTGCGTTACTTTTGAAGCGCGTCGCGAAAGTTTCCGACGGCGTTGAAGATCCCAAGGCGAAGGCTTTTCTCTACCTACCCGTCGAAGAAGATACTGTCGACCTGAAAGGCAATGAGATCGACCAGACGAAGATGGTGCGCGAGCGCAAGCCGGCTCTGCTCGTCGACGTCTATAAACAATCGAATGCGAATACCGTCGCCGTTGCCGACGCCACACTGAAACTCGTCGATAAAATCAACGAAGACCTGCGCCCCGCTTCGATACGCGAACTCAATACTCTGAAAGATATGCTCCGTAAGGGCGAAAAGACCGAGAAGGTGAACGCGCAGCTCAAAAAGCTTGAAGACGATTCTGTCGTTAAAGGCAGCGCGACCCTCGGCGCGAAACTCAAAGTGCTGCAAGAACAAATCGCGAAAGGCCCTAAATCCGACGAAACGGCCGCCGCTTTGCGCGACCTCAAGGGCGAAATCAAGAAAGTCACTGCCGCACCTGAAATCGCACTCATTCGTAATACCGCACGCTGGATTAAGATCAACGTCGACGATGTGAAAGAATCGATCATCATCGGTGTATTGCTCGCGGTTCTCGTGGTTTATCTCTTCTTGGGTAACGTACGTTCGACAATCATTACGGGTCTGGCGCTGCCAAACTCTCTTTTAGGCGCTTTTATTCTCATGCTGGCGATGGGCTTCACCATCAACGTGATCACGCTGCTGGCGCTTTCGCTTTCGATCGGACTATTGGTCGACGATGCGATTGTGGTACGCGAAAACATTTTCCGCAAAATGGAAGAGGGCGAACACCCGGTGAAGGCCGCCGAAACCGGCACGACCGAGGTTCTGCTCGCCGTGATCGCGACGACGATGACGGTGATCGCGGTATTCTTACCGGTGGGATTCCTCTCCGGTATGGTGGGTCAGTTTCTGCGACAGTTGGGTCTTACCGTCGTTTTTGCGATGGCAATTTCGCTCTTCGACGCGATCACCGTAGCGCCGATGCTCTCCGCTTATTTCGGCGGTT
Organism: Spirochaetota bacterium; assembly: GCA_017302045.1. Taxonomy (GTDB): domain Bacteria; phylum Spirochaetota; class Leptospiria; order Turneriellales; family Turneriellaceae; genus Turneriella. The sequence continues at coordinate 13,561 of JAFLED010000033.1, read as the reverse complement.
CAGCGCATGGTACGCCCAACTTTGTTATCCGCGGATTTAACAAATTCCAGGATTGGTTAGAAGCGACGTATGCTGCGATCATGCGTTTTACGCTGCGCCGCCCGCTGATTACCGTCGGCCTGTCGGTTGCGGTCATGCTCGGTAACTGCGCCTCGTGCGGTGCGGTGAAAAAGACCTTTTTGCCACCCAACACACAGCCCGAATTTCTTGTGAACTTCGAAATGCCACCGGGGACCTCGCTCGAAGGTTCTAAGAAAATGGCAGAAGAGATTGAGACGCGCCTGAGAAAGCTACCCGAAGTTCACCTGATCGCTTCGGTTGCCGGTTCGAACTACACCGCGATTGCCAATAAAGGCGAACTTGGCGTAGTGCTTGTCGACCGCAAGTGGCGTAAGCGCGAAACCTGGTTGCTCAAAGATGTCGCGCGTGAAATGCTGAAAGATCTTGCCTACGCGAAAGTTTCCGTGAACGATTATAGCGCTGTGGGCGGTGGGGTGCAGTATCCGTTGAATCTCAACGTCACGGGTGAAAACCTCGACGAACTCGATAAATACTCGCAGGTCGTGATGGCCGAACTCAAGAATATCAAAGACCTCATCGACGTATCGGCCGACTTTCAGACCGGTAAGCCCGAGTTCCAGGTGCAGCTCGATCCCGATCGTATGCAGCAGGTGGGCGTCGGTCCCTCTGCCGCGGGTAACGAACTGCGTCTGCACGTCGCGGGCGGTGTTGTCGGTAAGTTTTACGACAATGGTCTCGAGTACGATATCCGCATGCGTCTCAAAGAAGAGCAGCGCGACCTCAAGACTTCGTTTGCAAAAAGTTTTGTACCGAACCTGAGCCAGCCGTCGCGTCCGATTCCGCTCAACATTCTCGGTAAAGGCGAGGTAAAGGCGGGGCCATCCAACATTTCACGCCAAGACCGTGCGCGCGTGATCAAGATTCACGCAAACCTCGCACCGGGTGGTGCGATCGGTAATGCTGTCGACGAAGCGAAGAAGTTGCTCGATAATAAGATCAAGCCGCCACCGGGAGTCCGTTACGTGTTCTGGGGTCAGGCAGAAGACCTGAAAGAGTTGATGGAGAATATTCTGCTCGCCTTCGGGTTGGCTCTGCTCTTCATTTATCTCGTACTGGCGTCGCTCTATGAATCGTTCATCACACCGATCACGATCATCACCGCGATTCCACCGGCGATTTCGGGTGCGTTCGTCTCGCTCGCTATTTTCCGGGAGCAGCTGAACATCTTCAGTATGATCGGTCTCATTATGCTCATGGGTCTTGTGACAAAAAACTCGATTCTGCTTGTCGACTATGCGTTGCAGCGTGTGCGTAAAGGTATGAGCCTCAATGACGCGATCTTCGAGGCGGGTAAGGCGCGCTTGAGACCGATTCTGATGACCTCGTTTGCGATGATTGCGGGTACCTTGCCGCTCGCGTTGGGTCTCGGTGAGGCCGCGAAGCAGCGTACCGCCATGGGGATAGCCATCATCGGGGGCCTTGTGTTCTCGACGATCATGACCCTGTTCTTCGTACCGGCGGTATTCGGTTACATCGACCGCCTGCGCGAGTGGATCGAGAAACGTTTCCGTCCCGACTATGACATGACTCAGGTCGGTAACTACGGCCACGACGCTCACATTACCATGGCAGAATCGGCTGGCCTCGATGCTGAAATCCAGGCGGCTCGCCAGGAACGTCAGACAAAAAGAGCGAAAAAGAAATAACCTTTTGCCGGCATTCTTTTCCGATTGCAGCAATGCAATGGGATGAGAATGCCGGGAATGATGCGCGGGTTCAGCCCGCGTTTTTAATTTGACCCGCTGTTTCTGAGCCATGACACGCGCGAACGCCTGAATTTGCGATAAATTCGCCTGAAATTCCTATGATCCGTAAAACCACACAACTCAAGAACATGCTCCTTTCGAACGAGGTTGAATTCCTCATGGAGGCGCACAACGGCCTCAGCGCCAAAGTCGCCGAAGAGGCCGGCTTTAAGGGCATTTGGGCCAGCGGTCTTTCGATTTCGGCCGCGATGGGTGTGCGCGATAACAACGAAGCCAGTTGGACGCAGGTACTCGAAGTTACCGAGTTCATGAGCGATGCGACGAATATTCCAATCCTGCTCGACGGCGATACCGGTTACGGTAACTTCAATTCGATGCGCCGCCTGGTGCGCAAGCTCGAGCAACGCGGTGTCGCCGGTGTCTGTATCGAAGACAAACTTTTCCCCAAGACCAACAGTTTTATCAAAGGCTCAGAGCAGCCGCTAGCCGAAATCCAGGAATTCTGCGGCAAGATCAGCGCGGGTAAAGACGCGCAGACCGATAAAGATTTTGTTATCGTAGCGCGCGTCGAGGCATTCATCGCCGGTTGGGGTCTCGACGAGGCGATCAAACGCGCCGAGGCCTACCGCAAGGCCGGTGCCGATGCAATTTTGATTCACAGTGCACTCAGAAAACCCGACGAAATTCTTGCTTTTAAAAAAGAATGGGGTGACCGTGCACCGGTGGTGATCGTACCCACGAAATATTACGCTACACCGACCGACGTTTTCCGCGATTACAAATTTTCGATCGTCATCTGGGCAAACCACCTGATGCGTTCGGCGCTGACGGCGATGCAGCACACTGCGGCGACGATCTTCAAAGACCAGAACCTGCTCAATGTCGAAGAGAAAGTCGCTACGGTGAACGAAGTCTTTCGTATCCAGGGTGCCGACGAACTTGAAGACGCCGAGAAGCGCTACCTGCCGACGACCTCGGCGCCGGGTGCGATTATTCTCGCAGCTTCGCGCGGTGAAGAACTCGGCGATCTCACCAAGGACATGCCGAAGGCGATGGTGCAAATCGGCGGCACCCCACTCGTGCAGCATATCATCGATAGTTATCGCGCTGTCGGCGTCAAAGAAGTGACCGTTGTTCGCGGTTACAAAAAAGAGGCCTTTAACCTTCTCAATGTTTCTTATGCAGATAACGACGATTTCGCGAAAACACAGGAACTGAGTTCTTTGGCCAAGGCCATCGCGAAGATCGAAGGCGAAACATTTATCTCTTACGGCGACGTACTCTTCAAGAAATACATCGCGCAAGAGCTCATCGACAGCAAGGCCGATATTCTCGCGGTCGTCGATTACGACTGGCAGACGAGCCGCAATTCAGCACGCTATGCGGATTACGTATCGTGCAGCGAACCGCAATCGACAAAATCATTCTATCACGAAGTACTGCTTACCGGTATCGACAACGAAATGACCGAAGCCAAACGCCACGGTGAATGGGCAGGCATCATCAAAGTCTCGCCCAAAGGTGCCGCAATCGTGCAAAACCTGCTCAAAGAAATGCAGCAAAAGCCGGGTTTCGAAACGCAACGCATGTCTGATCTCATTCGCGCACTGATTGAAAAAGGCCATGAGATTCGCGTCATCTATACTTCGCGCGCGGGTTGGCTCGATATCGACAATCTCGACGACGTACTTTTGGGCAGCAGCTTCTAATGATCGAAGCCAAGTCATTCATCGAGCAGGCGAAAGCCGCGGGTTTTTCGCTGTATACCGGCGTACCGTGTTCGTACCTCAAGCCCTTTATTAACTATGTCATCGATGCGCCCGATCTCGAATACATCGGCGCCACAAATGAAGGGGACGCAGTCGCGATCGCTTCGGGTGCCGAGATCGCCGGTCGCCGCAGCGTCGTCATGTTCCAGAACTCGGGTTTTGGCAACACGGTTTCTCCCTTAACTTCGCTCAACATGATCTTCAAAGTGCCCGTGCTGGTGATCACGACCTGGCGCGGTGAACCCGGCGGCGCACACGACGAGCCACAGCATGAACTCATGGGCCAGATCACCGGCGAGCTCTTCGATCTCATGCGCATTAAATGGGAGTTCTTTCCCGCCGAAGAAAGCCAGGTTGCGGCTGTAATCGAACGCGCCGTGAAGCACATGGATTCGACAGGCACGCCTTTCGGCCTTGTTATGAAGAAAGATACGGTCGCGCCTCACAAGCTGACATCCAAACCGAAACCTAAACCCTTCGGCTCGATCTCGCCTGCCGACGCTGCGATACGCCATGCGGTCACGCAGGGTAGACCAACGCGCCGCGAAGTTTTGTCAGAAGTCCAGAAGCTCACCCCCGCGCCGCACGCCGTCGTCGCAACCACGGGTTTCACGGGCCGCGCGCTCTATGCCCTCGACGACCGTGACAGCCAGCTTTATATGGTGGGTTCGATGGGCTGTGTGTCGAGCTTTGCGCTTGGCATCGCGGTTGCGAAACCCAACCGCAAAGTTGTGGCGCTTGATGGCGATGGCGCGATCACGATGCGCATGGGCGCGCTCGCGACAGTCGGTTACGAGCGCCCAAAAAATATGATCCATGTACTTTTGGATAACGAAGTGCACGATTCGACGGGCGGGCAAGAGACGGTTTCACATTCCCTCGACCTGGCGCTCGTCGCGCATGCATGCGGATATCCGCAGGTGAAATTCGCCGCGTCGCTCGCCGAATTTTCGGCAATCTATGCCGAAGCGATGAAAAGCGACACGCTCACTTTTATCCATATCAAGACGGCTCCCGGAGAAAGCCCCGACCTGCCGCGCCCGAAAGTGACGCCGGTTCAGGTGGCCGAACGTTTCAAAAAATACCTGGCTTCGTAATATGCGCCGCGAAATTCTGTTAAACCCGGGCCCCGTGACCCTTTCTGACCGCGTGCGCGCGGCGATGATGAAACCCGATCTCTGCCACCGCGAAAAAGAGTTCTCCGCGTTGTGCCTCGAAATTCTCAAAATGATCTCCGAGGTCTATCCGCAGGCGAAAGAATTTCAGCCGGTGATGCTCACAGGTTCGGGAACCTCGGCGGTAGAAGCGATGCTGCAAAGTTTTGCCTCCTCGAAAAAGAAATCTCTCATTGCTGCGAACGGCGTCTACGGCGAGCGCATGGCGGCGATGCTGACTAAGCAGGGTAAACCCTTCAACCTCATTAAAGGCGAGTGGACCGAGGGGGTCGATCTTGCTGCGCTCGAGAGCAACCTGAAACAGGATGCCGCCAATTACCACGCAATTCTTGTCGTGCATCACGAAACGACAACCGGTCGTCTCAACCCGATCGAACCCGTCGCGGCGCTTGGCAAGAAATACGGTGTGCCCGTGATGATAGACGCTGTTTCGAGTTTTGCAGCAGAAGAAATTCCGTTCGATAACGTGCTTGCGGTTGCAGCGACCGGTAATAAATGCCTGCATTCGATTCCTGCGATTTCATTCGTACTTGCGCGCCGCGACCTGCTCGATGCCGGTGCAAGCGAATCGAAAAGCCTTTATCTCGATCTTTTCGAATATTACAAAGCGCAAAAAGGCGGATTTTCCCCGTTCACGCAATCCGTACAGGGTGTGTATGCGCTCCATGAGGCGCTGAAAGAATTTTTCGATATGGGAGGTTTATCCCAGCGTCGCAAAATATATCATAGCCGCCGCGACCGCGTGCTCGATCTTTTGCAATCGCTTGGCGTAAAAACTCTCATCGCCCGCGATACATTTTCGAGCTACCTGACATCGTTTCTGATGCCCGAAGGCAAAAGTTACGACGCGCTGCACGACAATCTCAAAGAAAACGGCTTTACTATTTACGCGGGTCAGGGGAATTTCTCCGGGAAAATTTTCCGGATCGCTGTGATGGGCGATATCCGTGAGAACGAAATGGAGTCCTTGCTGAAATTACTCAGGCAAAACCTCGCTTAATGGCAGAACAACAAAAGAGCAGCGTGGGTGAAAATCTGATTTCACTCATGACAGATTTTCCTAATAAATTTATCTATTATCCCATGGCGAACCTATGGTATATCCCATTCTCGTATACGCCGATTACGCCGACGCAGGTCACGATCGTGCATACGATCATGGCTTTTGTGGGCGCCTGGTTTCTGGGGCGCGGCTCGGTCAGCGACCTGTGGATTGCTTTTGCGATCTTTCAGGTGCGCGCGGTACTCGATTGCCTCGACGGCACAATTGCCCGCCGTAAGAACATGTCGTCTGAGTTGGGGCGTAACCTCGACATGCTCGGCGACTCCATCGGCTTTCTTTGCCTCATGACCGGGTATTACTTTTTCATGCGCAATCACAACTACGGTATTCTGGAAACCGTAGGTACGTTATTCATGAGCACGCTGATTTCAGGCATCATGGCGCAGGGTACCGATCATTACCGCCGCAAATTTTCTGCTGCTTTACGCGAAGGCAAAGACACGATCGTCGAAGAAATACAGAAAAAACACAATGCGATTGCAGGCGGCAAGGGTACCTTTCTGCTCTGGTTCAGCTACCTGAACGACTGGTTTCAGATTCTTGTGCTTAACCCCGGTTCGATCGGCCGGCTGCGCGCCTATCTGAAAAATTCGGGCGGTGAAACCGAGTTCGTACACGATGTGGAGACGATTCGGGGTAACCTGAACTCGCCGAAGCTTAAATTTGCGATGTTCATGGTAGGTATGCTATCCGGCGATGTTGCCATCTTCATCTTGCTGATGGGGTTTCCGTTCGCGAAACCCGTCGAGGCGATGTACGTCAACATGGCCTACGGTGTTTTGATGATTGCCGTCGTTGGTATCGTCATGGCCAGGTTCTTCGGCAGCGCCGCAAAACAAAGCACAGCAGAACTGCCGGTTAACCCAGCCCCGGCGGCGCGAGCCACAGCGCGGCGAAAGACAACCAAAAAAGTCTCTACGACGAAAAAGAAAACTTCGCGTAAAACTTCCGTTAAAAAAACCAAACGCAAATAGGATAAATATCCGGCGCTGAATTGTCGGAATTTTCAGCTTCCAATCGTCTACGTCTAACACTATCCGATGCGCCCAGAAAAATACCACCCCCTGTCGAAGTCGGGGAAAATTATATGCCTGCTGTTGATTTTGTCCATCACTGCCGTCAAAGCTGCCGACGCGCCGCCTACGGCGGCGTCTGGTGAAAAAGCCGCCGCGCCTGCGAAGCTGCATTTCTTTTCTGGTTTATGGAGCAATCTCGCTGATACGTTCTGGGGCTCGCCAGCCAATATCGCCGCGTGGGTTTCCGTCCCCGTAACGACGAGCATCATCGTCAATACGAACATCGACGAACGCGTGAATACCGCCATCAGCCGCAATCCTGCCTGGGGCCGCAGCACCGATACTTTTTTTCTGCAGACCGGTAATTTTGCCGCAGCCGTGCCGCATTCGATTCTGTTTGTTTATGGTTATTTCTGGGGCTCGGGTGAAACTGCCGCCGCAGGCGCGGCGGGTTTGCAGGCGCTGGGTGTCAATGGGGCCATCGTATTTGGCCTCAAGTGGGCTTCGGGCCGGCCGCGACCGGTGTACGACGCAACTACGGGCACGACGCAGCGCGATAAAGAGTTCAACTTCAATATTGCCGAGCAATCCATCGACTCCGGGCGCTGGCGCTGGCCGTCAGGGCACACGTCGTCGATGTTTGCGATGGCAGCGGCGTTTCACGGGTTCTATCCCGATAAGACCTGGATTCCATTCGTCTTGTATCCGCTTTCGGGACTCATGGGTTTTGCGATGATCAACGGCAACTATCACTGGACATCCGACGTGCTAGCCGGCGCTACGATTGGTACGGTTGTCGGTTTCACCATCGGGCGCAATTTCAGGCGGATGTATGCCGGGACGCAGAAGAGTGTCACGAAAATCGACGGTAAACCGGTGCTCGACTGGTATGTAACACCGCGCCAAAGCGAGCAGGGCATGGCGCTCGCGCTGACCGCGCTCTTCTGATCAGGGCGCGATGCGGTTTTTACCGATGCTGTCGCTGACAAAATTCATGTAAGAAAACCACTCCAGCGAGCGCTCTTCGGCCGCGCTGCGTTTTTCGACACCCAGATCGCGCGAAAAATCCGGATCGTGTATCATATCATAAGTCCCGGCCATGCCTTCGCGATTCGCGAGAATACCATAAGGGTAACGCAGATATCCCATGCTGCCGTCGAGGTCGATCACCGCCCACGGGGAGCCGCCTTTTCGCCAGAGTGATTTACCCATACTTGCGTGCGCTGTCTTTAAATGCAAAATATCAAGCAGCGACGGCAGGATATCCAGCTGCGAGGCAAGGTAATCGCGTTTTTCAGCCTTGAGGAACCCCGGCGCGTAAAACACCAAAGGAATGCGGTATTTATTCAAGACCCCGTTCTGCGTGTAGGTGTGATCGGCGGTAATCACAAAAACCGTATCTTTGAAATAGCGCGAGCGCCTTGCCAGTTCGAAAAATCTGCCGAGCGCAAAATCAGAATAACGCAGCGCATTGAAATGCGGTGCGCGCGCAATATTCTTATAATAGTCGCGCTCCGCATAATCCGCGGGGAGCTTATACGGGTGGTGGGGGTGCAGGCTGGGCACAACGGCCACAAAGGGTTTGGTTTCGGCCTCGAGGATTTCGTGGAGCTTTTCAAAGGTAAAGTGGTCGTAGATTCCCCAGACCCCGTCGGATTTTTCAGGGCCAAGGCCGAGGGTTTCACGCGTGATAATTTTATCGAAACCGGCAACGCGCATGTACGTTGAAAACCCCTGCGCACCCGCTTTGTATCCCGTCACAAAATAGCTGGCATAACCCTGTTCGCCGAATATCGTGCCCATGCCGCGCTGTTTATTATTCGCGTAAGAAGAAGTTGTATAGGGTTTGCCGAACATACCTGTGATTGAGCTTGCAACCGTTGGTATTGCGGTGATCGAGCGATTGCCCAACGCATAAGCTGCGCTGAAACTCACCGCATCGCCGGCGATAGCGTCAAAATTCGGCGTCGCCTTATGGGCATTGCCGAAGTGTCCGAGATCCGCCGCCGACCAGCTTTCCATGATGAAGATAACGACATTCTTGCGTAACGCATTGCCAGCCGGGTGTGTCTCCCGGTAAAAGGCATAATCGTCGCGCGGAAAAGTTTCGCCGTCGCCCGCGACGAGCTGACGCACTTCGCCGAGCGTCAGTTTGCCCTGCGCACGGTTGACCGGCAAGGTATCACCGGTGTACGCAAGTTTCAAAGCCGCGAAAATCGGGTTTAAAGTGACGTTTCCCAGAAAGTAATCCCCGACGACAAAGGCATGCGTGACGTTGAGCGGTCGCCCTTGCAGACCGCCGCGTATCGCAATAATAGAAATAAAAATGAGGCCAACCGCAAGCGCCAGACTGTGCGTAAGTTTTGCCCGCGGCAGCTCTTGTTGTACCTGTCGCCGGTAGAGCAGGTAAAACGGCGCCATACCGATGGGGATTCCCACGATCAGGTAGAGTGCCGAACCGGAGACAAATGCCCAGAGATCTTTCGCGGAAGCGAAGATGGCAAAGAATTCGGCTGCCGAACGGCGGTGCGATATCGAATAAAATACGAGGTCGCCCACGGTCACCGCAAAGAAGAGAAAATGCAGCAAAAGTGTGAATCCCCATACTGGAACTTTAACGGCAACCGGCAGTCGCGGCAGCGAAAATATCACCAGCACCGGCAAAAAACACAGCGCAAATGCGGCCAGATCGAAACGCAATCCCGCAACAACCGAGAGTGCGATTGCTCCGAAATCGGTGCGCACGGCTTCGGCGCGGAATAAAATCAGAAATGCGAGTCGCGCGCTCATGCTGATGACGAGAATGACGGTGAGAAACCGCAGAAATAATTTCAGACGCGGCAAGAGACTCTGTCCCATACGCCGCGTTTACATTTCCCGGGCGGGTGTAAAGGAGGCTAGGCCGTGCGGCTATTCTTCGCGGCTATAAGGCGGCCGCCAGGCAAATACGAAGTACAGCCAGATACGCGCCGAGAGAAAACGAGCGAGCATTACGCGCCCCCTCTGGCATTACTCTGTGCACCCAGAAGCTCGGGCATTACGGATTCGGTTTTTTTACCGAGTTCGAGCCGCGCGCCCTGCTCGAGAGTCATCAGCACCAGGCGCTGCAACTGCACTGCGTCGCGGTGTTCGATAAAGCTCTTGTCGTTCAGGTTAAAGTTCACCGCTATTTCGTCTGTTTCGGTGTTGATGCGGGTAACGAAACCACAGGTGATGTGGATCGCCATCTTCGGCGAGCGCAATGTTACCTGCACGGCCTCGCGCAGATCGAGATTGCGGTATTTGCTGTCTTGCATTTTGAGACTGAGGCCATTGAGGCTCAGATTCACTAGCTTGGCGGTCATGGTCGAGTCTGTCGGACGACCCAGATTTTTCACGAACACACGAAACTCGTTTACCTCTTTGGGTACCACTCTGATGTAATTCCGGTCAGGACGTTCGTATTTATGAAACAGGGGCATCGCATGCGTGCGTATGAAGTGGAAAAATGGTTTCTCATACGTCAGATCTTTCTGTAAAAAAGAGACATCCGCCTGATGAAAGACGTCTTCGACTTTGGGCGAAAGCGTGCGCGTCACAACGACGCTGTTATGGCTGCAAAAAGAATTAATGAAACCCGCGAGTTTTTTCGCGGCCGAAACCTGCATGCTCTCGCTATGCGCTCGCAGCATCGGCGCGTAATGGTCGAATGAATAGACGTAGGCGGTTGTGCGACCGTTAAGCTGCTGAAAATTATCGATGTCACCGCCCGTGGCGGTGTGCAGGTACAGGTCGTGCAACAATAAATTAAAACGCTGTGCCTCAGTGAGTAGTACGGGCACGCCGTACCAGCACAACACTTTAGGTGCAGCCTGCACCAGGTCGTTTTTCAAGGCCATATAAGCCTCCGAGACGATACCCGGATGAGTGACACGAAACAGAGCGGTGAGACTCGCCACCTGCCGCGCTGCGCAGATGGTTGCCCCAGCCATGCCCTGTGATCGACATGCTATGTTCGGCTTTTGGGCACCGTCATATATAGATCGCGCTTGGCACCCGGCGGATGCCAAAATATTTTTTTAATCGTTGAACGCGTCGTTCATTTTTTAATGCGCACGCTGCGCATTAATGACGCGACATAACGAAGCGTGTCGGCGGATTTCCCCGGCGCAGCGCATGTTCTTGACGGCGTTTATTCGTTCGCGACTCGTGGAATATGGCAAAGAAAACGAAACCGGCGGCGAAGTCCGGTAACGAAAAATTCGATCCGAGAAAAGTCGCTCCCGCGCTCGTCAAAGGCGCGCACATCAAAGGCATGGCAGAGTATAAAAAACTCTACGAAGAATCGGTGAAAAAGCCCGAAGCGTTCTGGGGCAGAATCGCAAAACAACAACTCACCTGGTCTAAGCCTTTTAAGAAAGTTTTGCAGTCGAATTTTGCCAAGGCGCAGAATGCCTGGTTCGTCGGCGGCAAAGTAAATCTCTGTTACAACGCGCTCGACCGTCACCTGACGACTGACAGAAAAAACAAAGCCGCGATTATCTGGGAACCCGATAACCCGGCAACGCCCTCGCGCACATTTACCTATCAGCAGCTGCACTATGAAGTCAGCCGTATGGCGAACGTGCTGCTTGCGCATGGCGTGAAGAAGGGCGATCGGGTTACGATCTACATGCCCATGATTCCCGAACTCGCAATGGCGACTCTTGCTTGTGCCCGTATCGGTGCGGTACACTCGATTATCTTCGGCGGGTTTTCTCCCGATTCGATCAAAGATCGCGTCATCGACGCCGCCTCCGATTTTATCATCACATCCGATACCGGTTACCGCGGCGGAAAGGTGATTCCGATTAAGGCGAATGTCGACGCCGCTCTCGAAAAATCGTCGCAAAAGGTGCGCCATGTACTCATGGTGAAGCACACCGGCGATGCCGTGAATTTTGTCGAAGGGCGCGACCTCTGGTGGCATGAAGAGGCTGAAAAAGTTTCAGCGGTCAACAAACCCTCCGAACAAGACAGTGAAGACCCGCTGTTTCTGCTTTATACGTCGGGGTCTACCGGCAAACCTAAGGGTGTATTGCATACCACGGGCGGTTACGGGGTCTATGCGTCGTTTACGCACAAAATTGTCTTCGATATCCACGACAGCGATACCTACTGGTGCACCGCCGACCTCGGCTGGGTCACAGGGCACAGTTACATTCTTTATGGACCGCTCATCAACGGCGCAACCTCTCTAATGTTCGAGGGAATTCCTACGTTCCCCCACGTCGATCGCTTCTGGCAGGTGATCGCAAAACACCGCGTTTCGATTTTTTATACGGCACCGACAGCGATCCGTGCGCTGATGCGTTTTGGCGACGAGCCGGTGAAAAAGCACGATCTGTCTTCGCTGCGGCTTTTGGGTTCCGTGGGCGAGCCGATCAACCCCGAGGCGTGGCTGTGGTACCACCGCACCATCGGCAAAGGCAAGTGCCCGATCGTCGACACGTGGTGGCAGACAGAAACGGGGGGCATCCTCATTTCACCGATACCCGGCGTGACGACGACGAAGCCTGGCTCGGCGACGCTGCCTTTCTTCGGCGTACAGCCGCTGCTGGCCGACAGCGAGGGTAAGACACTCAAGGGCGAGACCGAGGGTAATCTCTGTATCCAGTTTCCCTGGCCGTCGATTATGCGCGGCGTCTACGGCGATCCCGACCGGTTTTACCAGACGTATTTTTCGACCTTCAAGGGTTATTATTTTACGGGGGATGGCTGCCGGCGCGACAAAGACGGTTATTACTGGATTACCGGACGCGTCGACGATGTTATCAACGTGAGCGGGCATCGCCTCGGCACGGCAGAGGTGGAGTCGGCGCTGGTGCTGCACCCCTCGGTTGCCGAAGCAGCGGTCGTTGGTTTTCCGCATGATATTAAGGGGCAGGGCATCTATGCCTATGTGATTCTGAAAGAAGGCGTTGCGGCGACCGACGAGCTCAAGAAGGCCCTCGTCGCGCAGGTCTCCAAAGAGATCGGGCCGATTGCAAAACCCGATGCGATTCATATCACTCCGGGTTTACCCAAAACACGCAGCGGCAAAATCATGCGTCGTATTTTGCGCAAGATCGCGGCGGGGGAGTTCTCGACACTGGGTGATACATCGACCCTCGCCGACCCCTCGGTTGTCGAGTTACTAATCAAAGATAAGCAGGGGTAGCCGCAGGTCTGATTGTAACCTTAATAAAATAAAATTGACATCGGGTTACAATTAAATATTCGAATCGTTACAATTGATGTACGATGCCGTTGCCGCCTGACAGCAGAATACTCTCCTACATCGCGCGCAATCCGGGGATATCCTCTGCACTTGTTGCAAACCACATAAAACTCAGCCGCCAGAAAACTGCGGCTCGCTTAACGCGGCTGGTGAGCGAGGGCAAAATTGCCCGGACGGGCTCAACGAAGAATGCCCGGTATTTTCCCCCCGGTAAGGGAGCAGCTCCGCAACCGCTTTCGGTAAGGCTCATTAAATCTTTGCGCCGGCTTGCAGAAGACAGGGTTTTCGACGAAATTGATCTGCGTCTTTCTTTGAAAAAAAAACTGCCCGAGAATGTTTACCGTATCGTGTACTACGCATTTACCGAAATGCTCAACAATGCCATCGACCATTCGCGCGCGAAGAACGCAGAAATTGTCATGGTTCTCGGTGCGGGAAAACTTAGCTTTACGATTCGTGATCGCGGTATCGGAGCTTTCGCGAATATGAGACAGAAATTTAAACTTGCTTCTG